>NZ_JBFAXR010000089.1:0-35260 GCF_040680895.1 Streptomyces sp. NPDC051940
CAGGGGGCACGAACAGGGGCAGCGGGAGCACGAACAGGGCGCACCGACCCACGCTCACCGCCTTGATCCCCTACACCACCACAAGGGACGCCATCCCCAACCCTGACTGGCTCCGGGAGGGGCTGGTGCCGTCGCTCGCTGCCCGGACCGAAACCAGGAGGCCGGCGGCGAGCGGTTAGAGCTCAGCCAGATCGGTCAAGGTTCACTGAGACAGGACGGCGAGCCCCACCAAACGGCACTCGCCGACACCGTTTTCTCCCATCCTGGGTGTCAGCACAAAGACCCCAGGCCCGATGCGCGCGCAGGCCATGAGCGATTCGAACGGCTCTGGTATCACGAACCATCGTCCGCGGACGTCACGGGACGGCCACGCAGTCGGGGTTCTTCCTGAGCTTCCGCCGGATCCGCCGGCACTGACGCCGCCAGCCGCGCTGGCCTTGCTCCGGTTCGTAAGCGCGGAGTACAGGTGTCGGCGTCTGCCCCGAGCAGCGCACGATCAAGGCGGTGACGGCCCAAACGGAAGCGGCTGGCGCTCTGCACGGTGATCGAGGTACGACGGACGACCGGAATCCAGCCACCCGCCCCATCCGTCCCGGGAGTGACCTGTGACCCGTTTCGCCTTCATCGGCCGCTGCTCCACCGAGGACCTGCAAGACCCCGAGGCCTCCCGCAACTGGCAGCTCACCCGCGCCCGCACCCTGATCGAACCGGCTGGCGGTGAGGTCGTGGCCGAGTACTTCGACTCCGGGCACTCTCGCGCCCTGCCGTGGAAGCGCCGCCCCCAGGCCGCCGCCCTGCTCCGGGCGCTGCGCGACCCCGGCCGCGGTTTCGACGCGGTGGTGATCGGGGAGCCGCAACGTACCTTCTACGGGGATCAGTTCGGCAACACCTTCCCGTTGTTCGTGCACTTCAACGTGCCCTTGTGGGTACCGGAGGTCGGCGGGGCGATCGATCCGGAGAACGAGGCCCACGATCTGGTGATGTCCGTCTTCGGCGGGATGAGCAAAGGGGAGCGCAACCGCATCAAGATCCGTGTGCGGACCGCGATGGCCTCCCAGACCCGGCTGGAGGGCCGCTTCCTGGGCGGGCGCCCGCCCTACGGCTACCGCCTCGGAGACGCCGGGCCGCACCCACACCCGGTCAAGGGCGCCGCAGGCACCCGCCTGCACCGGCTCGAGCCCGACCCGGTCGCCGGTCCGGTAGTGGCGCGGATTTTCGCCATGTACCTGCGCGGGCAAGGCATGCATGCCATCGCCGAGACGCTCACCCGAGAGGACATCCCCTGCCCGTCAGCCGCTGACCGGATGCGCAACCCCCATCGTGACGGCCGCGCCTGGAGCAAAGGCGCCGTGCGCTGGATCCTGTCCAACCCCCGCTATACCGGCCACCAGGTCTGGAACAAGCAGCCCAAGCGGGAAGTCCTCCTCGACATCGACGATGTCACCCTCGGCCACCGCACCCAGCAGTCCCTCAACCCCGTCGAGGAATGGATCTGGTCGGCTGATCCCGTGCACACGCCGCTGGTCAGCATGGAGATCTTCACCCGCGCCCAGGGCAAAGCCGCTGCCCGCCGCTCCCCCGGGCACCGCGCCGAGCGCATGCCCCGCAGCACCCACCGCGACTACGCCCTGCGCGGGCTGCTCTACTGCGGGCGTGCACGAACAAAATGCAGGGCACCTACAACAACGGACACGCCCACTACCGCTGCCGGATCACGGCCGAACAGCAACGCGTGACCGGCACCAACCACCCGCTGACCGTCTACGTCCGCCAGGACCGCATCCTGCCCGCCCTCGACGCGTGGCTGGCCCGCGTCTTCGCCCCGGGCCGCCTCCGCCAGACCCTGCGTGAGATGCGCGACGCTCAGCAGCTCCAGCCCCAGCCCACCACCGACACCCGCACCGCACAACGGACCGTCGCTGACTGCGAGCGCCGGCTGGAGCGCTACCGTAATGCGCTGGAGGCCGGAGCAGACTCCAAGACCGTCACCCGATGGATCAGCACCGTTCTCGCCCAGCAGACCGCCGCACGCGCCGAGATCGCCGCGGCCGAGGACCGCAGACCCGCTGTTCTCGGCGAGGCCGACATCGAACGCATGATCACGGCCCTCGGCGGCATGACCGACGCGATTCAGTCCGCGCCCTCCGGAGCGAAAGGGCCGCTGTACGACGCCTTCGGCCTGCGACTGACCTACAAACCGCAAACGCGGACCGTGATCGTTGAATCACAGCCCGCGCTCAAAATTGTAGATATTGAGTGTCCGAGGGGGGACTTGAACCCCCACGCCCGTTAAAGGGCACTAGCACCTCAAGCTAGCGCGTCTGCCATTCCGCCACCCGGACCGGTGGTCTGCCGCTGGCCCGTGGGCCGCGGTGACGAGAACAACGATACCAAGGATTTGGCGTGCCTTTCACCCTCGTTTCATGTCACTCTGCGTGAGCGTGGATGTGCGTCTTGCGAGGTCAGTGAAGGGCGCGTCCGTGAGCGATACCGGGGCGCCCCTCACTCACCGTCATCGGAGGGTGTCAGCCGCTCCCTGTCACGTCATGCGCAGCGCGCGCAGGTAGTCCGCCGAGCGGCTTGCCGTGGAGAAGCTGCCTGCCGGGTTCGCCGTCGGGCTTACCGCGTCGTCCCTCTCCACCTGCCAGTGGTGGTAGCGGCGCGTCGGGAGGGAGGTCAGGGCGCCGATGAAGCGGGCGTAGTCGATGTCGCCGTCGCCTACGTCCACCATGTGGTAGCCGTCACGTACCGCCGTGTCCTCCTCGCCGTCCTTCACGTGGAAGAGGGGGTAGCGGTCCGGCTGGGCCAGTACGTAGTCCAGGGGGTCGAACGGGGCCGCGACGCCGTCCGGGCGGACGCTGAAGCGGTACTGGCCCGTGTACGCCCAGTAGATGTCCATCTCCAGGTAGACCAGGTCCGGGTCCGTCTCCGACAGCAGGACGTCGTACAGGCGGACGGTCGGGTCGTCCGACGCGAAGCGGAACTCGTCTCCGTGGTTGTGCTGGTAGAACTTCATTCCGCGCGCCTTCGCCGCCGCGCCGTACACGTTGAACTCCGCCGCCGCCCGCTTCACCGCGTCCACCGTCGTGCCGTAGCGGAACGGGCTCGAGGCCGTGCCGATGTGCGGCAGGCCCAGGAACTGGGCGTCGTCGAGGACCTTCTCCAGCTGGGTGGCGAAGGTGTACGCGGCCGGGTTCGTGGACGAGTAGCCGACGTGGCTGCCGATGCCCTCCATCCCGGCGTCGCTCACCAGCTGCTTCAGCTGCGCGAGCGTGATCGCGCCCGCGCTGCCCTGGGTGTAGCCGGCGAACTCGATCTCGTTGTAGCCGTAGTCCGCCAGGGCCTCGAAGACCGGCGCGAAGCCGATCGTGGAGACCTTGTCACGGAGCGTGTACAGCTGGATGCCGAGCCGGCCCCGGGGGACGGTCCAGGTGTCGGCGGCCGCCGCGGGGGTGGCCGCGGCGCCCACGCCGGCTAGGGCCGCCGCCGTGGTTCCGGCCGCCACGCCGAGGAAGCGGCGGCGGTTGATCGCGTGGTCGAGGTCCGGGCTGTGCTTGGTGCGCTTGCGGCTCATGGTGAGGGGCTCCTTGTCTGTGGACATCAGTAGCCGGTCCGTCTGGTTCTCAGCAGCCTCCGCTCAGGTACTCCGCCGAGCGGCGGGCCGTGCTGAACGAGCCCGCCGGGTTCGTGTTCGGGTCCACGGCGTCGTCCCTCTCGACCAGCCAGTTGTGCGTACGGCGGCCGAAACGGGTGCCGGTCACCGCGGCGGCGAAGCCCGCGTAGTCGATGTCGCCGTCGCCGACGTCCGTCATGTGGTAGCCCCACGACGAGGCCGCGTCGTGTTCGCCGTCCTTCACGTGGAAGAGCGGGTAGCGGCTCGGGTCTGCCAGGACGTAGTCCAGCGGTTCGAACGGCGCCGGGGTGCCGTCCGGGCGGACGCTGAAGCGGTACTGGCCGACGTACGCCCAGAAGATGTCCATCTCCAGCTTGACCAGGGCGGGGTCGGTCTCCGCCAGCATCAGGTCGTAGATCCGGACCGAGGGGTCGTCGCTGCAGAAGGCGAACTCGTCCGAGTGGTTGTGCGTGTACCAGGTCATCCCGCGGGCCTTCGCCGCCGCGCCGTACTCGTTGAACTCGGCCGCCGAGCGCTTCACGGCGTCCACCGTCGTGCCGTACCGGAACGGGCCCGCCCAGGTGCCGATGTACGGCATGCCGAGCGCCGCCGCGTCGTCCAGCACCTGGCCGAGGGTGCTCGCGAACGAGTAGTCGCCGGTGTGCGAGACGTGGCTGCCGATCGCCTTCAGGCCGTGGTCCGTCGCCAGGCGGCGGAGCTGCGGCAGGGTGATGGGGCCGTTGCCCTGGGTGTAACCGGCGTACTCGATCTCGTCGTATCCGTACTTCTCCAGCTCCTCGAAGACCTTCGCGAAGCCGACCGTGCCCACCTGGTCGCGCACGGTGTAGAGCTGGATGCCCAGACGGCCGGGCGGCACGATCGGGCTGCGGCCCGGGGCGCTCGCGGCGGCCGGGGTCGCGGCGGCCCCCGTGAGGGCGGCCGCGGTGGCGCCGGCGGCCACGCCGAGGAAGCGGCGGCGCTTGAGTTTGCGGGCCAGGGCGGTGTTGTCGTCAGCAGTCATGGTTCGGGGCTCCTTGGTCTGCCGAGGGTTCGGCGGTCGGGGTTGCGGTCGGGAGGCCGGCGAGGCTGAGGAGGAGTTGCTTCACGTCGGTGGCGTCCACCGGCGTCCTCGGGCCCGCCGGGTCCGTGGTCAGCAGTACGGGGCCGTCGTCCTCGTCGTCCGGGAGGCGGCCGTGGCTGCCGCGGACGGGTGCGGGGTCGAGGGGGACGACGGCCATGCGGTAGCGCAGGCCCGCCTTCTTGCGGGCCAGGGCCGTCGCGGCGCGGACCTTCACATACGGGTCCGCGGGGTCCATGAACAGCTCCGCCGGGTCGTAACCCGGCTTGCGGTGGATCTCCACCAGCTGCGCGAAGTCCGGGGCGCGGGCGTCGTCCAGCCAGTAGTAGTACGTGAACCAGGCGTCGGGGTCGGCGAGTGCGACCAGTTCGCCCGAGCGGGGGTGGCCGAGGCCGTGGGCCTTCTTGCCCTCGTCGTCCAGCAGCGCCTGTACGCCGGGGAGGTCCGCGAGCGCCTCGCGGGTACGGTCCAGGTCCGCCGGGTCGCGGACGTAGACGTGGGCGATCTGGTGGTCCGCCACGGCGAAGGCGCGGGAGGCGGTGGGGTCCAGGTACTCCATCCCGTCCTGGGTGTGGACCTCCAGCAGGCCCGCGCGGCGCAGGGCGCGGTTGATGTCGACGGGGCGGGTGGCGTTCGTGATGCCGTACTCGGAGAGGACCACGGTGGTTGCGTCGGCGGCGCGCGCGTCGGCCAGCAGGGGGCGTATCGCATCGTCGAGGGCGCGCGCGGCGGCGTGCGAGCGCGGGTCGTCCGGTCCGTAGCGCTGCAGGTCGTAGTCCAGGTGCGGGAGGTAGACCAGGGTGAGGTCCGGTTTACGGGTGGTGAGGAGGTGGCGGGAGGCGTCGATGATCCACTGGCTGGACTCGATGCCCGCCCGCGGGCCCCAGTACGAGAAGAGGGGGAAGGTGCCGAAACGGTCCGTCAGTTCGTCGTGCAGGGACGCCGGACGGGTGTAGCAGTCCGGCTCCTTGCGGCCGTCCGCGTAGTAGACCGGGCGGGGGGTGACGGTGTAGTCGGTGTCGGCGCCCATGGCGTACCACCAGCAGACGTTCGCCACCGTGTAGCCGGGCTTCGCGCGGCGGGCCGCGTGCCAGAGCTTGTCGCCCTGTACGAGGGCGTTGTGCTGGCGCCAGAGGAGGACCTCCCCCAGATCGCGGAAGTACCAGCCGTTTCCGACGATCCCGTGCTCCGCCGGCGGCGCACCGGTGAGGAACGTCGCCTGCGCCGTACAGGTCACCGCCGGCAGCGGGGGACGGAGGGTGGCGTACGAACCCTCCTCCGCGAGTGTCCGCAGCGCCGGCATGTGCGCGAGGAGGCGGGGGGTCAGGCCGACGACGTCCACGACGAGCAGACGGCGACCGGTTTCATCGTTCCGTGAGGGCGGCGTTGTCACGGCAGCTCCTTCAGGCCGAGGGACGTCAGCAGGTCGCGTACCACCGTCAGCTCCGCCGCGATGCCGGCCGCCAACTGCGCGCGGTTACGTGGGCGGAGGGCGGGCGGCAGGGCGTGCCACGTGTACGTCTCGACCTCCAGGTGGTGCGTGTACGCCGCGGCTCCGCCCACCAGATGGCGCAGCGTGTCCTGCAGCACGGGGAAAGTCGCCGCGAGGGGCGGCTCCAAGGGCGCGTGCAGGGGGACGTGGAAGTGCGAGCGCCATTCGGGTGTGTCCTGCGGCAGGCCGCCCTCCAGCGCCTCCGGGAGGTCGTCCGTCGCCTGTACGCCGGCGGGTGTGAGGGAGCGCGTCTGGTGCAGGAAACGGGGCTCGGCGAAGGCGGCGAGCGCCTCCCGTACGGCCGCGTCCCGCGGATCGCATGCCTGCAGGGCGGCGGAGAGCTGGGTCTTGACGATCGGCACGCCCGCCGTGCGCAGCGCGGGGACGGCGGTGTGCGGGTCCTCGTAGGAGGTGGCCAGATGGCAGGTGTCGACGCAGACGCCGATCCGGTGCGCGGGCGGGGCGTCCTCTCCCGTGAGGGCGGCGATCGCGTCGGCGGTCGTCTCGACGGTGCAACCGGGCTCCGGTTCCAGGCCGACGCGGATCGAACGGCCCGTGAGCTCCTCGATGGCGTCCAGGCGGGAGGCGAGGGTGTGCAGCGCCTCCAGGGACTTCTTGCGGCGCGTCTCGTCGAAGTCCGTCCGCCAGGCCAGGGGGAGGGTGGAGATGGTGCCGTCCGTCACGTCGTCGGGGAGGAGGGCCGCCAGCAGGCGGGCCAGGTCGACGGTGTGGTCGAGGCGTTCGGGTTCGGTCCAGTCGGGGCGGTAGACGCGGTACTTGACGACCTCGTCGCCGAAGCCCTGGTACGGGAAGCCGTTGAGGGTGACGACCTCCAGGCCGCGCCGGTCCAGCGTGCGCTTCAGGCGGCGCAGGGCGGCCGGGTCGGCGCCGAGGGTGCGGGTGACGTCGCGGGCCAGCCACAGCCCGACGCCGAGCCGGTCGCGGCCCAGCAGGCGGCGTACCGCCTCGGCGTGGTCGCGGAGCAGGGCGAGCACGCCGTCGTAGTCCTCGGCGCGGTGGACGTTCGTGCAGTAGGCGAGGTGGACGAGGGAGCCGTCGGGGTGGCGGAAGCGCATGGGTCAGCTGCCTCCCCGGAGGATGGAGTTGCCCTCGAACGTGCCCTCGGCCGGCTTCTCCGCGTCGAGCTCCAGCCGGCCGCTCTGGCCGTAGAAGGCGACCGGGTTGCGCCACAGGATCCGGTCGACGTCGTCCTCGGTGAAGCCGGCGGCGAGCATCGCCAGGCCGGTCCTGCGGGTCTTGAGCGGGTCGCTCTTCCCCCAGTCGGCGGCGGAGTTGACCAGGACGCGGTCCATGATGTCGCGGCCGTACTCGCGGAGGATCGCGACCATGCGGTCCTCGTCCATCTTGGTGTCGGGGTAGATGGAGAAGCCCAGCCAGACGCCGTTGTCAGTGGCGGCCGCTACGGTCGTCTCGTTGAGGTGGTCGAGGACGACGCGCTCCGGCGCCAGGGCCGACTCGCGCAGTACGTCGAGGGTGCGGGCGACACCCCTGGCCTTGTCCCGGTGGGGGGTGTGGACGAGGGCGGGGAGGTCGTGGTCGGCGGCGAGCTGCAGCTGGGCGGCGAGGGCGTGGTCCTCGGCCGGGGTCATGGAGTCGTAGCCGATCTCGCCGACGGCGACGACGCGGTCCTTGACCAGGTAGCGGGGGAGTTCGGCCAGGACGGGGGTGCAGCGGGGGTCGTTGGCCTCCTTGGGGTTGAGGGCCAGCGTGCAGTGGTGGGCGATGCCGTGCTGGGCGGCGCGGAAGGGTTCCCAGCCGAGGAGGGAGTCGAAGTAGTCGAAGAACGTGGCGGGCGAGGTCCGGGGCTGGCCGAGCCAGAAGGAGGGCTCGACAAGGGCGCGTACACCGGCTTCGTGCATCGCGACGTAGTCGTCGGTGGTGCGGGAGGTCATGTGGATGTGGGGGTCGAAGATACGCATCGGGAGCTCCGTTGGTCCGGGTCGGTGCGGTTCGGTCCTTGGCAGGTCGTCGGCCCTTGTCTGTCTGGCGGCTCTGGTCGGTCTGGCGGCCCTTGTCTGCCTGTCCGCCCTGGTCGGTCTGTCGGCCCTGGTCAGTCGGCGGACTGGGGGCCGGTGAGGGCCAGGACGCGGCGCAGGTCCTCGGGTACGGGGCGGCCCGCGGCCTCACGTTCGGCGGCGTAGCCGGTGAGCATGCGGGCCAGCTCGGTGTCGCCGCGGGCGCGGTCGGCGAGCGAGGCGACCTCGTCGACGGGGACCTCGGTGAAGAGGCATTTGAGTACGGCCTGCCGCCAGGCGTGCGGGTCGAGGTGCTCGGCCGCGTACGGGCCGAGGGCGGCGGCTACGAGCCGGGTGTCGTTGGTGCGCAGGGCGTCCTCGATCAGGGGGACGGCCTCGGCGCCCAGCTCGAGGTGGGGCAGGGCGTGCAGCACGGCACGCCGTTCCGCGGCGTCACCGCGCGTGTAGATACGCGTGGCGGTGGCGGCGTCGGCACGGGCTGCCTGCAGCAGGAGCAGCCGTACGGCATCGGCTGCCTCGGCCCCGCAGGCCCTGCGGGCGGCGGTGAACCGGAGCTCCCAGGAGGCGGGGGCGGCCGACGGGGCGACGTGTGCCCCGCCGGCGGTCGGGGCTGGGCCCGCGGCTTGTGCGGCGCGGGCCCCGCCGGGACCGGGAGCGGTGGATTCCCGCATCTCGTCGGGGACGGGGGCCCCCTGGGAGGGTGGGCCCTGCCCGGGGGCGGGCGTTGAGCCCGGACCGGCCGCCGCGCCCCCGTGCCCGGTCGACGCCTCCGTCAGCGCCGCTGCCAGCCAGGCTCTGGCCTCCGGCTTCAGGCGGGCCTCCACCGCGGCGCGCAGGGCGGCGGGTGTCTGTTCCGCGGTCATGGCTGTAGACCTCCTCGTGCGGTGGCGACCGCCTCCGCGGCGCGGAGGAACGGGAGGGACGCGCGGGCCAGCTCCGGGCCCGCGTGCGAGTGGCGGGGCAGTTCGACGCTGATCAGCCCCCGGTACCCGGTCGACTGCAGCGCCTGCAGCACCGGCGGGAAGTCGATCTCCCCGTCCCCGAAGGGCAGATGCTCGTGCACCCCCCGGCACATGTCCTCGATCTGCACATGCGCGAGCCACGGCGCCGCCGCCCGTACGCAGTCCGCCGGCGACAGCGGCTCCAGGCACTGGCAGTGCCCGATGTCCAGCGTCAGCGCCAGCGCCGGCGGGTCGGCCAGGGCCGTGCGCAGCTGGTGGAAGGTGCGCAGGTCGTACAGGAGATGGCCGGGCTCGGGTTCGACGGCCAGCGGGATACCCGCGGTGTCCGCCGCCTCGAGGACCGGGCCGATCGCGTCCGTCAGGACGTTCCACGCCGTGTCCTCCGCCATCCCCCGGGGCCGTACACCGCTGAACGCGTGCACGGCCCCCGCGCCCAGCTCCCCCGCCACGTTGATGGCCGTGAGCAGCAGGTCCTGGCGTGCCTTGCGCGCGTCGGGGTCCGCGTCGAGCAGCGTGGGGTGGTGCTTGCGCGCGGGGTCGAGGACGTACCGCGCGCCCGTCTCCACCGTCACCCCCAGCCCGGCGTGCCGCAGCGCGCGGGCCACGGCCGCCGTACGGGCGGACAGGTCGGGGGCCAGCGGGTCGAGGTGCATGTGGTCGAGGGTCAGGGCGATGCCGTCGTACCCCAGGTCCGCCAGCAGCGTGATCGCGTCGGTCAGCCGCAGGTCGGTGAGGCCGTTCGTGCCGTAGGCGAGGCGCAGGGCCGTCATGTCACGCTCACCTTTCTCGCCTGGCGGCGGGCGATCGGGATGAGGGTCAGCAGCACCCCGGCCGTCACCGGCGCGCCCCGGCGTGCGGTCAGGGCCGCCTGCAGCGGGAGCATCGCCTTGATGCCGCTGCCCACGGCCCGCTGGGTGAGGGGGGCGCTCGGATTGAGGACCGCGTGGGCGTACGGGCGGACGGCCGCCCCCGCGTACGCGAGGCACGCCGCGGTCGTCACGTCGTGCGCGGTCGTGGAGGGCGCCGTCGACGCGGGCACCGCGATCGCGTCCGCGGACGTGCGCCGCAGCGTCTCCGCGATGGCCAGGGTCGCCGCGAGGGCGGCCGCCGGCGCGCCCGCCGAACCACCCCGCGCCTCGTGCCGCGAGACGGCGGTGACGGCGTAGGTGTGCGCGGCCAGCACCCCGGCCGCACGGAGGGGCGCGGACCCGGGTGGTCCCATGCCCGAAGCCACCGCCCCCATCAGCAGATCCAGTCCCCGCGCCGCCGCCATCGCCCCCGGCCCCGCCGCGGTCTCCTTCAGCCGCAGGTCGTACGCCCACACCGCCCCCGCCAGCGCCGCCCCCACGGCCAGCGTCCGGCGCCCGGCCGCCGCGGCCAGGCCCAGCCCCGCGCCCGTGAGCACCACGGCCGCCGTCAGGGCCGACCGGGGACGGATACGACCCGAGGGGATCGGCCGGTGCGGGCGTTCCACGGCGTCGACCTCGCGGTCGGCGTAGTCGTTGAGGGCCATCCCGGCCTCGTACAGGCAGACCGAGGCGCCGATCGCCAGGGCCGTCCCCCGTCCCGGCCGCACCCCGGCCGCCGCCGCCCCCGCGAGCGCGTCGCCGGGGACGGTGAACAACGCGGGCAGCCGCAGCAGTTCGGCCCATGCGCGGGCGGTACGCCGTGGGCCACCGGCCGGTGCCGCCCGACGGTTCTCCGGCTCCCCCGAGTGAGTCGGAGAACCGGCGGACGCGTCCTCGGACACCCCCCGGCGATCCGTCGCCGATCGCCGGTCACGCCCCGAGCGCCCCAAGCCCGCCGAGCGCCCCGGTCGCGCCACGACCACCACCGCCGCCGCCAGGCAGGCCACGCCCGCCCACACACCCGACCGCCTCACGACGACTCCCCCGCCGGCCGCCGCACGCCACCTACGAGCGGAGAAGCCTCCCCCGCACCCCGCAGCCGCCCCGCGAGCCCCACCAACTCCTCCCACTGCCCCGCCAGATCCCCCGGCCCCGAATCCGGATCCTTGAAGTAGAACCCGAGCCCCGGCACCGCCCCCGTCATCCCCGTCTCATGCGCCCGCGCCAGAATCCGGACCAGATCGAGCACCAGCGGCGCCGCGAGGGCCGAGTCGCAGCCCTGCCAGATCGTCTGCAGGACCATCCGCGTGCCGAGGAAGCCCTCGAAGGCGATGTGGTCCCACGCCGTCTTCCAGTCCCCCATCGCCGGCACGTCGTCGATGTGGACCTCGCCCTCCGGCACGAAGCCGAGGGTGTCGGCGAGCACCCGCTCCTTCCCCGCGTTCTTCGCCGCCGCGGCGCCCGGATCGCCGAGGGCCGCGCCGTCTCCCCCGCCGAGCAGGTTCGACCCGGACCAGGCCCGTACGGTCAGCGCGCGGCGTGCGAACATCGGCGCCAGCACCGCCCGTAGCAGCGTCTGCCCGGTCTTGCCGTCGCGCCCGGCGTACGGCAGCCCGCTGGAGGCGGCCAGGGAGCGCAGCTCGGAATGGTGCAGCCCCGTCGACGGGGTGAAGTTGACGTACGGGCAGCCGGCTCGCAGGGCCGCCGCCGCGTACAGCGAGCTGGGCGGAAGGGTGTCGCCGTCGGCGGCCGGCTCGGTCGACGCGACGTTCACCACGACCGTCCGCGCCAGCCCCCGCCGCCGCGTGAACTCGGCGATGTCCGCCGCGAAGCCCTCGATCAGCTCCTCGTCCGAGCACGAGGACCCGGCGGACCCCGACGACCGGATCTCCTCGTCGGCCGCCACCAGTTCGGCGTGTACGGCGGCCGGCAGCCCGTGCGGCACCACCCCCGCCGCCGCCAGCTGCTCGGCCCGCTTGGGGGTCGGCGTACAGGAGATGTCATGGCCGCCGAAGACGAGGCCGTCCAGCGGCGGCAGCGGGCAGTCGGCGAAGACGGGTGTCTCGGTGACCATGCCGGTGGGTGGCTGCAGCCCGCCGGCGAGGGCGGCGCAGCCGGTGATCACGGTGGTGGCCACGGAGCCGCGGGCGCCGATGAGCCACACGCCGGTCGACGACTGCCCGTCGCGGACCTGAGCAGTACCGTCGCGGGCCTCTACAGAACAGTCGCGTGCCTCAACAGAACCGTCGCGGGCCTCTGCAGAAGGGGATCGGGTCACGGAAGTCCTCCAAACGTCCCTGGTCGGAGTGCGATTTGCGCCGTTCATCCCAGAGCCTCGCCGCACGCGGGCACGCCGGACACCGCTCCCTCACCCACATGAGACCCGGCGGCGGCGGGGACCCGGGACCGCGTCCCGGGTGCCCCGCCCACCGTCACTTCACGGCAGCTCGAGCACCCGCACGTTGCGGAACGACACCTTGTCGTTCGCCCCGTGGTTCTGGATGCCGACGTAGCCGTCGGTCAGGCTGCGCACCGGATCGGTGTTGGTGAAGTCGTTCACCAGCGCGCCGTTCAGATAGACCCGCAGCCGCTCGCCCTCGACGCGGATCTCGTAGGTGTTCCACTCCCCCGGCGGGTTCAGCGCGGCGTCCCGGGCCGCGATGTCAGCCGACTGGAAGGAGTAGACGGCGCCGGTCGTACGGTCCGGGGCGTCGGTGGCGTCGATCTGGATCTCGTAGCCCTTGTTCACCGCGGACCAGGGGTCGTCGGAGGCGGGGAAGCCCACGAAGACGCCGGAGTTGGAGTCGCCGTCGGCCTTCCAGTCGAGCTTCAGCGAGTACGAGCCGAAGGACTTCGCCTCGTACCAGAGCATCCCCAGCCCGCCGACGGACGTCAGGGTGCCGTCCGCGAGGGTGAAGGATCCGGGTCCGGCCTGCTTCCAGCCGGCCGTCGACGTCCCGTCGAAGAGCGGGGTGTAGCCGTTCTCCGGCCGGCAGTCGGCGTTCGACTCCCCGGTGGCGTAGCGGATGCCGCCGAGCAGGTGCGCGAGGAAGGCGGGCTCGGCGTACGACGCCTTGGTGTGGCCGAGGCCGGTGTAGAAGGAGCGCCCGCCCCGGTAGTCCTGGCACCAGGCGATCGGGTGGTCGCCCGCCATCGTGCCGCCGCTGTACGAGCTCTCGTCGAGCGCGGCGAGGACGTGTACGGCGGAGCGCGGGTTGGCGCGGAAGTTGTACCACTCGTCGGTGCGCTGCCAGGTCGCCCCGAGGTGGGAGGTGGCGGGGTTGCCCCGGTCCTCCACCTTGATCGTGGCGGGCTGGATCGCCGGGTGGCCGCGGAAGTAGGCGCCGACGAGGCCGCCGTAGAACGGCCAGTCGTACTCCGTGTCGGAGGCCGAGTGCACGCCGACGTAGCCGCCGCCCTCCTCGATGTACTCCTCGAAGTAGTGCTGCTGCTTGTCGTTCAGCACATCGCCGGTGGTGGACATGAAGACGACCGCGTCGTACTTGTTCAGGTACCGGGGGTGGAAGACGGAGGCGTCCTCGGTGGCGTCGACGGCGAAGCCGTTCGCGGCGCCGAGCGCCTTGACGGCGGCGACGCCGTCGGGGATGGAGTCGTGCCGGAAGCCGGCGGTCTTGGAGAAGACCAGGACGCGGGCTTCCTCGTCCGCCGCGCCGGCGGTCGGGGCGTTCATCGAACCAAGGCTCCCCAGGACTAGTGCCGCCGCGGCGGTCGCGGCGAGCTTCTTCAACTTCCTCGGGATGGTGGACTGCCGTACGTGTGACATCGCGGGTTGCTCCCTCTGCATACGGTGGACATACGGTGGAGGTGAGTCGTCAACGTCGTGCAGCGGCGCGCCGCCGCGCCCGTGGGCGCGTCTGACGGCGGTGGGGCACCGGTCATCGCCCCGGCGGCCGGGCCCCTGGGTACGGGGGGCCGCCGGGTCGGTCGTACGAGGAACGGAGGGTCTCAGTCACCACCTCCGAACGCCGCGTCGAAGGACGCCTGCGGCGGGTCGAAGTCCAGCTCCTTGAGCTTGCGCAGTGCCTCGGGCGCGCCCTGCAGCCGGTCCATGCCGGCGTCCTCCCACTCGACGGAGATGGGTCCGTCGTAGCCGATGGAGCGCAGCATCCGGAAGCAGTCCTCCCACGGCACGTCGCCGTGCCCGGCGGAGACGAAGTCCCAGCCGCGCCGCGGGTCGCCCCACGGCAGATGGGAGCCGAGCCGGCCGTTGCGGCCGTCGAGGCGCTTGCGCGCCTCCTTGCAGTCGACGTGGTAGATGCGGTCCTTGAAGTCCCACAGGAAGCCGACCGGGTCGAGGTCCTGCCACACGAAGTGCGAGGGGTCGAAGTTCAGCCCGAAGGCGGGACGGTGGCCGATGGCCTCCATCGCCCGGTGGGTGGTCCAGTAGTCGTACGCGATCTCGCTGGGGTGGACCTCGTGGGCGAACCGCACGCCGACCTCGTCGAAGACGTCGAGGATGGGGTTCCAGCGGTCGGCGAAGTCGGCGTACCCCTTGTCGATCATCGACGGCGGTACCGGCGGGAACATGGCGACCAGATGCCAGATCGACGATCCGGTGAAGCCGATCACGGTGTCCACACCGAAGGCGGCGGCCGCCCGCGCGGTGTCCTTGATCTCCTGTGCGGCGCGCTGCCGCACGCCCTCGGGCTCGCCGTCGCCCCAGATCCGGGCCGGCAGGATGCCCTGGTGGCGCTCGTCGATGGGGTTGTCGCAGACGGCCTGGCCGACGAGGTGGTTGGAGATGGCCCAGCACTTCAGGCCGTACTTCTCCAGCAGGGCGTGGCGGCCTTCGATGTAGCCGGGCTCGTTCAGCGCCTTGTCGACCTCGAAGTGGTCACCCCAGCAGGCGAGTTCCAGCCCGTCGTAGCCGAAGTCGCGGGCGAGCCGGGCCACCTCCTCCAGGGGCAGGTCGGCCCACTGGCCGGTGAAGAGTGTGAAGTTGCGGGGCATACGGCAGCGCTCCCTCGAAGCGGTGAGATGCGGTCGAAAGCGGTCAGGCGACGTGCGTGTACACGGAGTTCTTGGCTGCGCTCTCCTCGACGGCGCTCAGCACCCGCTGCACCTGCAGCCCCTCCTCGAAGGAGGGCGA
Source organism: Streptomyces sp. NPDC051940 (assembly GCF_040680895.1). Taxonomy (NCBI): domain Bacteria; kingdom Bacillati; phylum Actinomycetota; class Actinomycetes; order Kitasatosporales; family Streptomycetaceae; genus Streptomyces; species Streptomyces sp. NPDC051940. The sequence continues at coordinate 15,101 of NZ_JBFAXR010000089.1, forward strand.
GGGCTGCTCTCCCGAGGCGATGGCGTGGACCAGGTCGCGGGCCTGGTGGACGAAGGTGTGCTCGTAGCCGAGGCCGTGGCCCGGGGGCCACCAGGCCGCGAGGTACGGGTGCTCGGGCTCGGTGACGAGGATGCGCCGGAAGCCTGCCGAGACGGCGGGCTCGGTGTGGTCGTGGTACGACAGCTCGTTGAGCCGTTCGAGTTCGAAGGCGATCGAGCCGTGTTCGCCGTTGAGCTCGATCGACAGGGCGTTCTTACGGCCTGCCGCGAACCGGCTGACCTCGAAGGAGGCCAGCGCGCCGGAGGCCAGCCGGCCGGTGAACAGGGCGGCGTCGTCGACGGTCACGGGACCGCGGCCGGTGCCGCCGGAGGCGGCGAGCCCCGAGGAGGCGGCGGGCAGCGGGCGCTCCTTGACGAACGTCTCGGTCATCGCCGACACCCCGACCAGCGGCTCCCCCGCGAGATGCTGGGCTAGGTCGACGATGTGCGCGCCCAGGTCGCCGAGGGCGCCCGAACCGGCGTGCTCCTTCTGCAGCCGCCAGACCAGGGGGAACTCGGGGTCGGTGATCCAGTCCTGCAGATACTGGACCCGGACGTGCCGCAGCGCCCCGAGCTTCCCCTCCTCGACGAGCTGTCTGGCGTACGCCAGCGCCGGGACGCGGCGGTAGTTGAAGCCGACCATGGCGATCTGGCCGCGGGCGGCCGCGGCGCGGGCCGCCTCCACCATGGCCTCTGCCTCGGCGACGGTGTTGGCGAGGGGCTTCTCGCACAGGACGTGCTTGCCGGCCTCCAGGGCGGCGATGGCGATCTCGGCATGGCTGTCGCCCGGCGTGCAGATGTCCACGAGCTGGATGTCGTCGCGGGCGATCAGTGCACGCCAGTCGGTTTCGGCGGCGCCCCAGCCCAGCCGGGCGGCGGCGGCGTCCACCTGCTCCCGGTCGCGGCCGCACACCGCGGCCATCCGTGGCCGCAGCGGCAGGTCGAAGACCCGGCCGGCGGTGCGCCAGCCCTGGGAGTGGGCGGCGCCCATGAACGCGTACCCGACCATGCCGATGCCGAGCTCGGGCGCGGGTTCTTCCTTCGACATAGAACTCCTTGCGTGTGTGGGTGGTCAGGGGGCGCCGGCCCCCGGCGCCCGCCGCCGCGGGGCGGACGGTGCCGGGGACGCCCCGTGTCCGACAGCGGCCTACTTGAACCCGGTCGGCATGTACTGGTCGACGTTGGTCTTGTCCACCACCGCCGAGTACAGCGTCACCGAGGCCGGGATCTCGAACTCGGCCATGCCGTTGATGCCCTTGGCCTGGCCCAGGGCACGGGCCAGGTCGATGGCGGACGCGGCCATCGTCGGCGGGTAGAGGACGGTGGCCTTGAGCACCGTGTTGTCGGCCTTGATGTTGTCGAAGGCGTTCTTCGAGCCGGCGCCGCCGACCATCAGGAAGCCCTCGCGGCCGGCCTGCTTGATGGCCTGCAGCGCGCCGTCGCCCTGGTCGTCGTCGTGGTTCCAGAACGCGTCGAACTCGGGGACGGCCTGCAGCAGGTCGGTCATCTTCTTCTGACCGGACTCCACGGTGAACTCGGCGGCCTGCCGGGCGACCTTCTTGATGTTCGGGTAGTTCTTCAGCGCGTCGTCGAAGCCCTGGGTGCGCTGCCGGGTGAGTTCGAGGCTGTCGATGCCGGCGAGCTCGATGACCTTGGCGTCCGGCTTGTCCTTCAGCGCCTCGCCGATGTAGCGGCCGGCGTTCAGGCCCATGCCGTAGTTGTCGCCGCCGATCCAGGTGCGGTACGCCTGCGGGGAGTCGAAGATCCGGTCCAGGTTGATCACCGGGATGCCGGCCTGCATGGCCTTCAGACCGGTCTGGGTGCCGGCCTTGCCGTCGGCGGGGAGGATGATCAGGACGTCGACCTTCTTGTCGATCAGGGTCTGGATCTGGCCGTCCTGGGCCGCGGCGTCGTTGGAGCCCTCGGTGATCTCGAGGGTGACGTCCTTGTACTTGCCGGCGCGGTTGCGGGCGTTGTCGTTGATGGCGTTCAGCCAGCCGTGGTCGGCCTGCGGGCCGGCGAAGCCGATGGTGACGTGCTTGCCGGGCTTGTCGTCGGCGACCTGGGCCTGCGTGTCCTCCTTCGGATCGTCGTTGCTCTCGTTGCTGGTGCAGGAGGTGAGGAACGCCGTGGCGGAGACCGCTGCGGCCCCGAAGAGCATGTTTCTACGGCTGGGCAGGGAGCTTGAGGACATGGCGTGTCGACCCTTCATCGCGTCGATGGAGCAAGGGGTACGGGGCAGGGCTGTACGGGGTGCGTGAGGAGGCTCGTGTCTCCGCCGCGGTGCGTGAGGAGGCTCATGTCTCCGCCGCGGTGCGCGAGGTGCGGTTCTGGATCAGTACGGCGGCGACGATGATGGCGCCCTTGAAGATCTGCTGGACGTCGCTCTGCAGGTTGTTGAGGGAGAAGATGTTGGTGATCGTCGTGAAGACCAGCACGCCGAGCACGGACCCGATGATGGTGCCGCGGCCGCCGCTGAGCAGGGTGCCGCCGATGATCGCGGCGGCGATCGCGTCGAGTTCGTACAGGTTGCCGTTGGTGTTCTGGCCGGAGCCCGTCTGCACGGTGAGCATGAACGCGGCGATGCCGCAGCACAGGCCCGACAGGACGTACAGGTAGAGGCGCTGGCGGCGGATGTCGATGCCGGCCAGCCGGGCGGCCTCGGGGTTGCCGCCGACCGCGACGGTGCGCCGGCCGAAGCTGGTGCGGTTGAGCAGCAGCCAGCCGAGGACCGCGATGCCCGCGAAGATCAGCACCAGCGGCGGGATGCCCAGCACCCGGGCCGATGGCAGGGACAGATCGGTGACGGAGGCGTTCTCGGCGGTGATGCGCTGTGTCTTGCCGTCGCTTATCCAGACGGCCAGACCGCGCGCCGAGGCCAGCATGGCCAGCGTGGCGATGAACGGGACGAGGTTCCCGTACGCGATGAGCACGCCGTTGACCAGCCCGCAGCCCACCGCGACGAGGACCGAGGTGAAGAGGATGCCGCCGAAGCCGAAGTCCTGGGTGGCGACGGTGGTTCCCCACACCGAGGCGAGGGCGACGATCGCGCCGACGGAGAGGTCGATACCGCCGCCGATGATGACCAGGGTCATGCCGACGGCGACGACGCCGATGATCGACGACTGGGTGAGGATGTTGCGCGCATTGCTGACGCGCAGGAACGTGTCGGGTTCGGTGAAGGCACCGACGGCCACGAGGATGGCGAGGACCAGCAGCAGCGCCAGGACGCGCAGGTCCGCGCGTTCCCACAGGGCGGCCATGGTGCCGGAACGCGTCGGGGCGTCCGTCTTGGCCGCCGGCCTGGTCTGGGATGAGCTCAACACGAGTCGGCTTCCTTCCGTCAGCTGGGGCTCGCGCCGTCGGTTTCGGTGAGGGTGGGCGGGGTGTCCGCGGGGCCGTCGGAGGCGCCCGAGGACACGACGAGGTCGAGGACCTTGTGCTCGGTCAGTTCGCGGCCGGGCGCGGTGTGGATCACCTGGCCCTCGCGCAGGACCAGCACCCGGTCGGCGAGGCCGAGGACTTCGGGGATGTCGCTGGAGACCAGGAGGACGGCCACGCCGGACTCGGCCAGCGTGCGGATCACCGCGTACAGCTCGGCGCGGGCTCCGATGTCCACGCCGCGGGTGGGCTCGTCCAGCAGCAGCACCTTGCAGTCGCGCAGCAGCCAGCGGGCGAGCACGGCCTTCTGCTGGTTGCCGCCGGAGAGGGTGCGGATGGGTACGTCGGGGTTGTCCGGGTGCAGGGAGAGCCGGCGGACCACCTCGCGCGCCGCGGTGCGCTCCCGTGCGCGGTCCATCCAGCCGACGCGGGAGAAGCGGCGCAAGGAGGACACGGAGACGTTGCGGGTCACCGACTCGCGCATGAGCAGGGCCTGCGACTTGCGCTCCTCGGGTGCGAGGCCGATGCCGGCGGCGACCGCGGCGCTGGTGGAGCCGGCCCGCAGCGGGCGCCCCTCGACGTACACCCGGCCCGCGGTGGGGCGGCGGGCGCCGAAGATGGTCTCCAGCACCTCCGAGCGGCCGGAGCCGACGAGGCCGGCCAGCCCGACGATCTCGCCGGGGCGGACCTCGAGGTCCAGCGGCTCGAACTCGCCTCGGCGGGTGAGCCCTTCGACCTTCAGCACCGGGACGGGGCCGTCCGCCGCCCGGTCGGGCCGCTCGGGGAAGACGTACTCGACGTTCCGCCCGGTCATCAGCGACACGATCTCGGAGGTGGGCGTCTCGCGGGCGGGCAGGCCGCGGGCCACGGCGCGGCCGTCCTTCAGGACGGTGACGCGGTCGCCGATCCGGCGGATCTCCTCCAGCCGGTGGGAGATGTAGACGACGGCGACGCCCTGCGCGGTGAGGTCGCCGACGATGCGGAAGAGGTTGTTGACCTCGTCGGGGTCCAGCGCGGCGGACGGCTCGTCCATCACGATGAGCTTCACGTCGTGGGACAGCGCGCGGGCCATCGAGACGATCTGCTGGCCGGCGGCGGACAGTTCGCCGACGATCCGGCCGGGCGGTATCTCGGGGTGCCCGAGGCGCTTCAGCAGCTCGGCCGTGCGGGCGCGGGCCTCGCGGCGGCGCAGCAGGCCCCTGCTGGTCAGCTCGTGGCCGAGGTAGACGTTCTCGGTCACGGACAGGTGCATCACCAGGTCGAGTTCCTGGTAGATGGTGGCGACGCCCAGGCGCATGGCGGCGACCGGGGACCGGAGCGCGGTGCGCTCGCCCTGCCAGACGATCTCGCCGTCGTCGGGCTGGTGTGCCCCCGAGAGCACCTTGATCAGGGTGGACTTCCCCGCCCCGTTCTGCCCGAGCAGGCAGTGCACTTCACCGGCCAGGACGTCGAGGTCGACGCCGTCGAGGGCACGGACTCCGGGGAAGGACTTGGTGATCCCGGTCATCGTGAGCAGGGGTGGTGCGGGTGCTGCCATGGGCAGATCTCCTGTTTTCGGGCAGGGCTGATCGCGGTGTGGCGTTGCGTGGTGGTGACGCGGCTCGTGGAGCTGTCGTTACGGCGGGCTGGGTTGCGGTGACGCCGGAGAGAGCAGGTGCGCGTTACGGGGGTGCGAGCGCGGTTACGCCGGTGAGAACAGGTGGTCGCTGGTGAGCCTGGCCGCGCCGATCACGCCGGCGGTGGGGCCGAGTTCGCCCAGCACGATGGGGAGGTTGCCGGTCGCCAGCGGGAGCGACTGGCGGTAGACCTGGGTGCGGATCGCGGCGAGCAGGTTGTGGCCGAGTCCGGTGACCCCGCCGCCGATCACCACGAGACCCGGGTTGAAGAAGCTGACCAGGCCGGCGATGACCTGGCCGGTACGGGTGCCGCCGACGCGGATCAGGTCCAGGGCGCAGGCGTCCCCGGCGACCGCCGCGGCGGACACGTCGGTGGCCGTGAGCCTTCCGGCCTCGTCCAGCCGCGCGGCCAGTTCACCGGAGCGGCCGTCGCGGGCGGCGGCCTCCGCGTCCTTGGCCAGGGCGGCGCCGCCGAAGTACGCCTCGAGGCAGCCGCGGTTGCCGCAGGCGCAGGGACGGCCGTCGGCCTCGACCTGGATATGGCCGATGTCGCCCGCGCTGCCGTTGGTGCCGCGGTAGACCTCGCCCCCGACGACGATGCCGCAGCCGATGCCCGTGCCGATCTTGATGCACAGGAAGTCGCGTACGGAGCGCGCGACACCGGCGTGCTGCTCGCCGAGGGCCATGATGTTCACGTCGTTGTCGACCATGACGGGGCAGCCCAGCTCCTGGCTGAGCGCCTCGCGCACCGGGAAGCCGTCCCACCCGGGCATGATCGGCGGCGACACGGGCACGCCCTCGGGGAAGCGGACGGGCCCGGGGACGCCGATACCGGCGCCGTCGAAGCCCTCCGCGACGCCCGTGGCGCGCAGCTTGGCCGCCATCGCGAGCACCTGCTCGAAGACGGCGACGGGTCCCTCGCGGACGTCCATGGGCTGGTTGAGATGCCCGAGGACCTCCAGCTCGGCGTTGGTGACGGCGACGTCGATCGAGGTCGCGCCGATGTCGACGCCGAGGAAGCGGAGGGCGGGAGCGAGGCGGATGTTGTGTGAGCGGCGACCGCCGCGCGAGGCGGCGAGCCCGTCGGCGACCACGAGCCCCGTCTCCAGCAGCCGGTCGATCTCGACCGCGAGCTTGGAGCGGGAGAGTTCGACCTGATCGCCGAGCTGGGCCCGCGAGTTCGGCCCGCCGTCACGCAGCAGGCGGAGAAGTCGCGCCTGGTGCGCGTTCGCGGGCCGCGCCGTCATACGCCTCACCGCTTCGCTCCCCTCCCGGTCTGTGATGTGTCGCAGGGAAGTTAGCAGTGCCGGCCGGACCACTGCTCGACGTCCCCACACGTCGGGTGCCGCCGCTACGTGACCGGCGTCACCTTTCACGGGGAACGTAGCAGCGCTCATCCGCGCTGGGAAGAAGTTCTGCAGAGATTCAGTACGACTTTTTCCTTCCCCAGGACAAAGGGTGGGTTGGTGGGGCGGGTGCGGACGGCGGGGCGGGCGGCGGTGCCACAGCGCGGGCTCGGGCGGCGGGGTGGGCTGCGCGCCACAGCGCGGGCTCGGGCATCGGCGCGGGCGGGCATCGGCACCAGCGTCGGCGCGGGCCGGTTTCGCGGCTGCGGCGCGCGGCGCCGGCGGCCCGGGGAAGCGACACCTCCGCCCGGCCTACCGGCACGCCCGGGGCGAACGCCCCTCTGGCATCATCGGACCTATGGGACGCGTGACCGAACGGCGGCGGGTGGTACGGATCCGGGACGGCGTGGTGAGCACCCGGCCCGACACGCTCACGGCGGAGGAGCCGCTGGAGATCCGGCTGGGCGGGAAGCCGCTGGCCATCACCATGCGCACCCCCGGTGACGACTTCGCGCTCGCCGCCGGGTTCCTCGTCAGCGAGGGCGTCCTCGCCTCCGCGGCCGACCTGGCGAACATCGTCTACTGCGCCGGCGCGACCGCCGACGGTTCCAACACGTACAACGTCGTCGACGTCCGCCTGGCCCCCGGCGTGCCGGTCCCGGACATCAGCCTCGAGCGCAACGTCTACACGACGTCCTCCTGCGGCCTGTGCGGCAAGGCCAGCCTGGACGCCGTACGGACCACCGCCCGCTGGCCGCTGTCCGCCGGGCCGACCGGGCTGACGCCCGCGCTGCTGTCGTCCCTCCCGGACCGGCTGCGCGCGGCCCAGCGCGTCTTCGACCGTACGGGCGGCCTGCACGCCGCCGCGCTCTTCTCCGCGGCCGGCGAACTGCTCGACGTGAAGGAGGACGTGGGGCGGCACAACGCCGTCGACAAGCTCGTCGGCCGCGCCCTGCAGCAGGGCCTGCTGCCCCTGGCCGACACCATCCTGATGGTCTCCGGCCGCGCCTCCTTCGAGCTGGCGCAGAAGGCCGCGATGGCCGGCATCCCGGTCCTCGCGGCCGTCTCCGCGCCGTCGTCGCTGGCCGTGGACCTGGCGGCGGAGACGGGGATGACGCTGGTGGGCTTCCTGCGCGGGACGTCGATGAACGTGTACGCGGGCGAGGGCCGGCTGCTGCTCGACGGGGTGCCGGCCCCCGCGTGACGAGGGCGGGCCCAGGAGCAGGCCCGCCCCCGCCGTCTCACCCCCTCACACGATCGCGTACTGCCCCACGACCCGCCGGACCTGGGCGAAGAGCATGCCCACGTTCACCGCCTTGCGGCAGACCGCGACCGCCACGACGTCCTGCTGGCCGGTCATCCGGACGAACAGGTGCGTGATGTTGTCGCTGTTGACCAGGACTTCCTGGAAGTAGTGCTGATCGCTGTTCTCTCCCCGCCGCTCCTTGAACACGTCCTCGATCATGAGCACGGTCCGGCCCTGGAACAGGTCGAGCGTGGCCCCCGCCAGCAGGTCCAGCACCTCCGGCGGGTGCGCGTCGACGGTCTCGTAGGCGAGGAGCATCCCGGTCGACATGTCGACGACACCGGAGGCGACGCAGTCGGGCGCCTCCGTCCGGATGGCCTTGACCATGGCCGCCACCTGATCCGAGAAGCCCTGCTGCATGCGCTTGGTGACCACTGGTCACTCTCCCTTGGTGAGAATCGAGCCGATACGTTCCAGAGCCGGCCGCGATTCGGCGTCGAGCCGGCTCAGGTCGAGGCCCTCGTCACCGATGACGATCATCGCGGCCAGGTCGCCCACGGCGTACACGGCCGCGCAGCCGAGGCTGCCTGTCGTCACGGTCTGTCTGACGAGTCCGCGGCTGGCGGCGGCGATCGTCGTCCGGGCGAGGCCGAGCCCCGCCGCGGCGAGGGCCGCGAGCCGTTCCGCGTCTTTGTCCTCGGCCGTGTCGGCCGCGATCAGCACTCCGTCGGCTGCCGCGACCGCTGTGTCCGTGATCCCGGACACGTGTTCCCGTAGTCCGCGCATCTCCGAGATGAGCGCGTCATGGTCCACGTTCCACTCCCTCCCCTTTCATGCCGGGCCTGCGCCCGTCGACAGGGCCGGCGGCGGACTCCCGCCCCCGGCCGGGCCTCACCGCTCCGGACGGCCGCGGAGCCGGAGGAACTCCCGCCAGTTCGCCGGCGGTCCCGCCGCGACCAGCACCTCCGCGATGCCGCTGCTCCCCGGGTTGCGGCGGGGCAGCGGTCCGGCCGCGAGGGGCCGGCGCTCGTCGCGGGCGGGGCCGCGCGGCCGGATCGGGTCGGCCGGCCCCTTGATCTGCGGCGACGGGGCCGCGGTGTCGTGCTGCGAAAGCTCCAGCAGCCCTTCGGCGAGCATCCGCGACACCTCGACGGTCACCGCGTACACCCCGCGTCCGGCGACGAACGCGATGTCGCGCGCGGTCCGGCGGCCATCGGCAAGCCGCAGGACGAGCGCGCGGTCCGGGGCGAGCCCGGGCCCGGGGTCCCCCACCGCGGCGAGGCGTTCGCGGTCGGGCAGCACCGCCTGCGGCAGGGCGATCAGGGCCGCCAGCCGCCGGTCCGCCTCCCGCAGCAGCCGCTCGGGCTCCTCGCCCGTACCCGCTCCCGGCACCGGATCGCGGCCGGGCTGCGCGGTGCACCGGTCCATCCGCCCGGCGACCATGGCGAACAGCGCGTCCTGGGTCGCCATGAGCCGCAGCACCTGGAGTTCGCTGAGCCCCACGTGCCCCCGCGCCACGAGTTCGGCCGCGGTCGCGTCGGCCGCGGACCGGGTGCCCGGCCAGTCCGACTCGCCCACGCGGCCGGTGCGTACGAGCAGCGTGTCCAGCCCCGGAGCACCCGGGCTGACGGCGCCGACGACCAGCCCGCCGCCGAACCGCAGCAGCCCGCCCGGCCGCCCGTGGACCCGCAGGGTCCCCGTCATACGGTCCGCCGAGCACCGCGCCAGCGCCCGAGCGAGCCGCCGGCGACCGGCGTGGTCGAGGGCATCACGAATCCCCGGCATCGCTCTCGTGACCCCCTCGCGCAGACGGATGTGGCGCACACATATTTCGTATGCATATTCGCCACATCACCCGAAGGGTGAATTCGTAGCAGCCCCCGGCCCGCAACCGCCCACGCATCTCGCGAAGTGACGCCCGATGCCCGTTTCCGCCTCAGCCGCTGCGGGGGCAGACCGTTTCACGGGGGAGAAGCTGACCGCAGTTGGCGGGTTGGTTCCGGTCCGGTGTGGGGGCCCGGCCGTATCCGGGCTGTCGTATCAGTGCCGGACCGGGCAGCATGACCTCCCATGGGTCACGAGGCACAGCTCCACGAACTGCTGGAACAGGTAGGTCTGGCGGTAGTCGGCGAGACGGATCCGGACGAGGGCCTCCTGCCGCCCGACGCGGCCTGGCGGATCGCCGAGGGCGTGATCGTGGCGGCGGCCGAGGGCGAGGCCATCGGAACGGACCCCGAGCGGTGGCCCACGCGGGCGCACCACCTGATCGACGGCCGGGGCGAGTTCCTCGTGGCCGTACGCGGCTGCCATACCGGCGGCAACGAGGCGCTGTGGACCCGGGTCCGCGCCGCGGGGGACGCGCCGGTGGGCCCGGCCTGCCTGACGGAGCTGGCCGGCCCGACGGCGGACCGTGCCGTCGTGGCCCTGTCGACGGACGGCGAGTCGCTCGTCGGCATCGTGCGCGGGGGCGAGGGCCCGCGCGTGACCGTCCTCGACCGGCTCACCGCACGCCTGGAGGAGGCCGCGGAGGCAGCGGGGCGGGAGACGCCCGAGGAGCGCGCGGCCGTCTGGGCGGCGCTGCCCGGGAGGGGAGCCGTACCGGCAGACCAGTGGATCCGGGGGCTGAGCGGCAACAACACGACGCCGCCCGACATGGTGCTGCGGCTGCTGGAGGTCTATCCGTACGCCGTGTACGGCGACCGTACGCCCGAAGTGCTGGACGCGGTGATCGCCCACCCGGACGCCAAGCTCCGGCGGAGGCTGACCCATCCCTGGCACCGGCTGCTGACACCGGACCAGATCCGGCGGCTGGTCATCGGCGAACAGTCCGCGCTGCACCGCGCGTTCCTGGCCGAAGCCGCCTGCGACCATGGCGTGGACCTGCCCGACGAGGTGTACGACGACCTGATGTCCACCCCCCACCGGGCGGTGCTGGCCGCCCGCCCCGAACTGCCCGCGCACCACCGGCTCGCCCTGGCCGAGGACCCCGACGCGGGTGTCCGGCGCGCGGTCTGCATGGCCTGGGAGTTGCTCCCCGCTCCCGTGCGCGAGAGGCTCCTCGCCGACCCGGTCGAGCACGTACGCGAAGGCGCCCTCCTGGCGCACCATGAGGAACACCCCATGCCGCGCGCGGTCTTCGCCAGCCTCGTGTCCCCCGCCGACGCCGCTCGGCGCTGCAGCCTCACCCCCGGGCTGGAGGCGGAGCTGGCCGTACACGAAGACGTGGCGATTCGCCGTGCCCTGACGGACAACCCCCGGCTCGGCCCCCGCGGTGTGGCCCTGCTGGCGGAGGACGCCGACGACGCGATCCGTGCGGCGATCGCTGTCCATCCCCAGCTCACCGAGGACCAGCGGGCCGCCGTCCACTACGAATTCGACCCCGCCACCGTCTCCCACGACCTCCCCTGGGTCGCCGCCCTCCACGACGACCCGGAGGCGATGCGTCGTCTGTCGGTCTCCTCGCACCCGCGTATCCGCCGCAGCGTGGCCCGCGCGCGACACCTGCCGCCCGACGTGGTGGCCCGCCTCGCCGGGGACCGGGACCGGCTCGTGCGGCTCTTCCTCGCGGAGTCGTGCGACGACGCCCCGGCCGAGGTGCTGATGGAGGTCTGGCGCTGGTGGGACGGCAGCCTCAGCCACCCCGACCGCCCGCGCTCCCACCCCAACTTCCCCCGCGAGGACCTACTCCGGTACCTCGATGACCCCGGCCCCCGGATGCGCCGCCTTGCCCTGGACGACCCGGAGTCCACGCCGGCGCACGTCGCCCGGCTGGCCCGCGACCCGGCTCCCGAGGTGCGCCACCGCGCGGTGACGGACCCCCGCCTGTCCGCGGCCGACGCGGTCCGCCTCCTCAGCGACCCGGTGCACTACGTGCGCTCATGCGCCCTCATCCACCCGAACCTCCCGGCGCGGACCCTGTCCAGACTCCTGCTCCACCCGCCGAGCGCGGAGACGGCCGCCCGCAACCGCGCCGTCCCCGCCCCCGTGCTGCGCCGCCTCGCGGACGTCGCCCTGGCCAGGCACAACCGCCCCTGACGGTCAGCGCTTCCACTCCGCCAGTCCGGCCAGCAGCGCGCGGGCGAACGGCAGGAAGCCCTCCGGGCCCGAGGCGGTGTCCTTCATGTGGACCGTGGTGCCGTCCGTCGTGCCGAAGACCTCCGCGATCACCGCCAGGCGCGTCTCCAGGTCCAGGCCCGCGCCCATGATGACGTGGTCCACGGAGGCGTTCGCGAGGGCCGTGCGGACGCCTTCGGCGTCCGTGGCGCCGAGGATCTCCAGGCCGGGGGCCTGGAGTTGGTCGCGGGCGGTGTCGATCACCGCGTGGGTGCGGCCGAGCAGGAGCACGGTCGTCATGGCGGGTGTCCCCCTTCGCCGCCCGGCTCGGGCGGGCTCACGCGCCGTCGCGGACCGCCACCAGGCCGTTGAAGACACCGACGTACGCCGTGCCGTCCGGCCCGATCGTCACCGGCGCCCAGTTGTTGTCGTACAGCATGCCCGTGCCCGTCAGCCGCCTCCAGCGCACCGCGCCCGTGCGGAAGTCGACCGCCGTGAGGTACCAGGCGTCGGCGCCCAGGGAGTTGGGCTCCTTCGTGTAGAAGTAGAGCAGGCCGGTGGCCGTCGACAGCTTCGCCACGGTGGACGGGGAGCGGACCGGGCTCGTCCACACCACGTCGCAGCCCGAGCCGTCGCGGCGGATGTCGATACGCGTGGCACCGCCCACGACGGAGCGGCCGCCGGTGAGCGAGGTGACGTTCTCGTAGCCGTAGTTGTTCTCGACGACGAGGCTGTGGTCCCAGCCGATCAGCGAGTTGTCCGTGGTGGAGGCGCCCGCGCCGAACACCGGCACCCGGCAGACCAGGGCGCCCGTGTCGCGGCGGTGGACCAGGACGTGCATCCGGTCGTCGGCGTTGTCCGTGATCGCGACGTACTCGCCGAGGAGGGTGGGCGTCGTGCCCGAACCCTGGTTCACCGAGCCGGGCTTGCCGCCGGTGCCCCGGTCGTAGGTGCGCCGCCAGAGCACCCGCGGCGTGCCGTCGGGGCCGGCGCGCAGCCGGTACAGCGCGTGGTCGGAGACGACCGAGACGCCGTCCGGGCCGGCGGAGAAGGAGTTCTGGATCTCCTCCCCGGCCAGGCGGATCAGCCGCACCGCGCCCGCCGCCGGGTCGAGCGTGCCGATCCGGCCCTGCCGGGTCACCCACCAGATCCGGCCCTCCCAGTCGGGCATCACCGATGTCACCGGATCGCAGTCGCCGTCCGGCCACGGGTCCGTCCAGTCCGCGCAGTCGTGCGGGATGTACGGCGAGAGGTCCCAGCGGTCCTCGGCCGTGAAGCGCCAGGCGCCGTCCGGGCCCCGGGAGTGGGCCAGGCGCAGCAGCCGGTGGCGGGAGTCGGCGAGGACCAGGCGGTCCTCGTGGTCGAGGTAGGCGTACGCCCCGCCGGAGGTGTCCTTGAAGATCCTGGTGGGGTCGAGGGACGTGACCGCCTCGACGCTCGACGGCCGCTGCGGCAGCTTGTACTCGGCGAGCGTCTTCAGGCTGTCCGGGTCCAGCAGTTTGACCAGGAAGCCGGTGAACGTCCCGCACACCGTGACGATCCGCCCCGCCGCGTCGAACGTCACCGTCGCGCACTCCCCGCCGAGCAGCGCCATCGCCGCGGACGTCACCCGCGGCGACCTCCCCAGCGGGCCCGGGTACGGATGCGTGTCGCTCGACGCCCCGTCGCCGTGCATCCCGGCGCGCCCGTTCGGCGCGAGGTAGGGGTGCCGCGGCTGCGCCGCGCCGGTCAGCGGGCGGGCGGTCGCGGGGGCGCCCGTGTAGTGGTCGACCAGATAGTGCCCCAGGTCCTGCGGGATGGGGTCGGCGTACGCCGGGACGGTCCGTACGAGCAGCGTGGTCGCGAGGAGCGCGAGCGCCGACACGGGGCACGACAGCCGCGACCGGCCCGCGAACGCCAACGGTGACATGCGCCCTCCCGACGACCGCACGGATACGCCGGGAGGACCGTAGGGAGCCGGGGCCGAGGAGTCCATGCACACGACGCGGACCGTCCATGCAAACAACCCGGGGTAGACAGTGTCTACCTCTCTGGTAGACACTGTCTACCGTGACCGTCGACACCCGCGCCCGCCTCCTGCACGCCGCCTCCGGTCTCCTGGCCGACGACGGCGTCGACGCCCTGACGCTGCGCGCCATCGCCCGCCGCTCGGGCGTCTCGCACGGGGCCCCGCTCAAGCACTTCCCGCACCGCGCCGCCCTGCTCTCCGCCCTCGCGGCCGACGGGTTCCGCGAGCTGCGGCAGCGCACGGACGACGCGCTGGCCACAGCCCCGGACACCGCCGGCACCGGGCAGCGGCTGCGGGTCGGGCTGCGGGCGTACGCCGACTTCGCGCTGGAGCGGCCGCGGATGTTCCAGCTGATGTTCCGGCAGGACCTCCTCGACCCCGAGGACGCGGAGCTGCGCGAGGCCGCGAAGGCGGCGTTCGTCCCGCTGCTCACCGGCGTCCGGGAGCTGCAGGCCACCGGCTGGCAGCGGGACGCCGACCCGCTGCTGCTGGCCGGCGCGGTCTGGTCTGGCGTGCACGGCATGGCGCAGCTGTGGGCGTGGGGCTCCCTGCCGTACGCGACGGGCGCGGACTCGATGGACCAGCTCTACGACACCTTGTGCAAGGCGCTTCACCTGTGAGGAACGAGCAGATGACTGACACCCGCGACTTCGACCGCGAGACCGCCGTCACCCGAAAGCCCGGCGAGCCGTCCGTGTACGACACCGAGCTGCACGGCTCCTGGAAGGTGGGCATGGGCGTCAACGGCGGGCTGCTGCTCTCCGTCGCCGGCCGCGCGCTCGCCGCCGAGCTGGGCGCCGGCCCGGACGGCCACCCCGACCCCTTCGCCATCAGCGCGTACTACCTCTCCACGTCCACCCCCGGCCCCGCGACCGTCTCCGTGGAGACCCTGCGCCGCGGCCGGACCGTCTCCACCGGGGCCGCCAGCCTGATACAGACCGACGAGGACGGCGTACCGGTCGAGAGGCTGCGGGCCATGGCGACGTTCGGCGACCTCGACGACCAGACCGACGACATCCGCACCTCCGCCAAGCCGCCGCAGCTGCCGCCGCCCGAGGAGTGCGTCGGCACGGAGAGCGCGCCCGCCGAGTTCCGGGCGCAGTCCCCGCTGCTCAGCCGGGTGGAGCTGCGTCTCGATCCGGCCACCGTCGGCTGGGCGGTCGGCGCGCCTTCCGGGAAGGGGGAGATCCGGGGCTGGTTCCGGCTGCCGGAGGGCCGCGAGCCCGATCCGCTGCTCCTGCTGCTGGCGGCCGACATCCTCCCCCCGGTCAGCTTCGACCTGGGCATCTACGGCTGGGCGCCCACCCTCGAACTCACCGTCCACGTCCGCGCGAAGCCCGCCCCGGGCTGGCTGCGGGTGGTGCACTCGACGCGCAACTTCGCGGGCGGCTACCTGGAGGAGGACGCCGAGATCTGGGACTCCGCGGACCGCCTCGTCGCCCAGAGCCGCCAGCTGGCCCGGGTGCGGCTGCCCGAGTAGGGGCGTTGCCTCAGCACGTACGGCCCTCCCCCGGATCCCGTCCGATCAGCCGCCCGTCCACCCACCCCGTCGTCCCGCTCGCCCGGTCCGTGAGCTGGATCCAGCCGTCGTGCTCCCCGCGTACGTCGAACGCCTCGTGCGGCAGCAGCAGGCCCAGGATCCGCCCGCGCAGGGACGGCGCGGCACGCAGCCGGGCGGAGGAGGCGCGGAGGCTGTACGGGGCGGGCGGGACGTGCAGGTTGTACGGCGGCGGCGCCCCGCGTCCGCCGCACGCCCGGCCACGTGGGGCCCCGTCGTCGTCCGCGGCGTCCGTCGCGGCCCGGCCGGCCCTCGGGGTCGGCGGTGCCTCGTCCGGGTCGTGGAAGACCGCGGTCGCGACCACCCCGACGACCATCAGGGCCGTCACGACGACGGTGTTCCGCACACGACGGTCGGACATCGGTCTCCCCTCCACAGGCTCGTAAGGCATCCGCCTAACGCCGCCCCCGCGACGGGCGTTACGGCCGCGTCAGCCCCCGTACGGCGGTGTCAGCCCCGCGCGCCCGGACGCCTTTCGACACGCCATCGCGGCGCGGATCTCCATCGGCGGGCGGATCGGTGGTACGAAGACGCGTGTGGCGTGGTTCACCGACTCCGGCTACTGGCTCGGCCGTCTGCTCTTCCAGCGCGGTCTGGCGGCGCTGTACCTGGTGGCGTTCCTCGTCGCCGTGAACCAGTTCCGCGCGCTGATCGGCGAGCGCGGCATCCTCCCCGTGCCCCGCTTCACGCGCGTGGTGCCCTTCCGCGGCTCCCCCAGCGTCTTCCACTGGCGCTACTCGGACCGCTTCTTCGCCGGCTGGTCCTGGTGCGGCGCCGCGCTGTCCGCCGCGCTGGTGCTGGGCGCGGGGGACGCCGTACCGCTGTGGGCGTCGATGGTCATGTGGGCGGCGCTGTGGGTGCTCTACATGTCGATCGTGAACGTGGGGCAGACCTGGTACTCCTTCGGCTGGGAGTCGCTGCTGCTGGAGACCGGGTTCCTGGCGGTGTTCCTGGGCAACGACGAGGTCGCGCCGCCGGTGCTGGTGCTGTTCCTGCTGCGGTGGCTGCTGTTCCGGGTGGAGTTCGGCGCCGGGCTGATCAAGATGCGCGGCGACCGCTGCTGGCGCGATCTGACCTGTCTGTACTACCACCACGAGACCCAGCCGATGCCGGGGCCGCTGAGCTGGTTCTTCCACCATCTGCCGCGGCCCCTGCACCGGGTGGAGACCGCCGCCAACCACGTGGCGCAGCTCGGCCTGCCCGTGCTGCTGTTCACCCCGCAGCCGGTGGCGACCTGGGCGGCGACGGCGATCGTGGTGACGCAGCTGTGGCTGGTGCTGTCGGGGAACTTCGCCTGGCTGAACTGGCTGACGATCCTCCCGGCGCTGACCGTGGTCCAGCCGCCGGGGGTGGGCGGGCGGGATCTGCCGGACGCGCCGGGGTGGTTCGCGGCGCTGGTCTGGGCGGTGACGGCCCTGGTGCTCGTGCTCAGCTGGTGGCCGGCGCGGAACCTGCTGTCGCGGGAGCAGCAGATGAACGCCTCGTTCAACTCGCTGCACCTGGTCAACACGTACGGCGCCTTCGGCAGCATCACGCGGGTACGGCACGAGGTGGTCGTCGAGGGGACGGCGGACGCGATCGCCACCCATGCCACCGAGTGGCGGGAGTACGAGTTCAAGGGCAAGCCCACCGCCCTGCACCGGCTGCCGCGGCAGTTCGCGCCGTACCATCTGCGGCTGGACTGGCTGATGTGGTTCGCGGCGATGTCCCCCTCGTACGCGGCGAGATGGTTCCCGGGGATGGTCGCGAAGCTGCTGGAGAACGACCGGGACCTGCTGCGGCTGCTGCGCCGCAACCCGTTCCCGGACGAGCCCCCGGCACAGATCCGGGCGCTGCTCTACCAGTACGAGTTCACGGACTGGGCCGAGCTGCGGGCCGGGGCGGGCTGGTGGAAGCGGACACTGGTGGGCGAGTACCTGCGCCCGGTGCGGCGCGAGCACGTCGTGGGCCGCTGACGCCCCCCTCGCGTCAGTCGCCGAGCACCCGGTCGATGTTCGCCGCGTGGACGCGCAGCGCGCGCAGGGACGCGGCGTAGGGTGCGGGACGGCTCGCGATGTCGGCCCGCTGGTACTCCGCGCGTACGTCGTGCCAGACCCGGGCGGTGCCGAGGGCGCGTTTGCAGGCCACGTCGGCGACGGCGGTGGCGCGTTCGCGGGGCGTGCGGCGGGTGTTGCCGTCGCTGCCGCGCCGCCAGGCCTTGTCGGTGTACGCGGCGACGGGGTCGGGGTAGCGCGTGAAGCCCTTGTCCGCCAGGCACCGCGACCAGCCGGCCCACGCCTCGCGCAGGCGCGGGTCGCGGGCCGCCGCCTTCTCGACGGCAGCCGTGCGCCGGGTCGCGTAGAGCCAGTCGGCCTTCACGTCGACGCCGCGCAGGAGCGCCTTCGACGTCTCGGCGTTGCACGCGGCCCAGTCCTGCCACTCCGCGGACGTCAGCCGCCGGCCCTCGGACCCGGGAAGCAGCGGCCGCTCCGGATCCCAGCCGTACCCCCAGCGCCGGGCCGCGCGCGGATCGAGCACGCCGTAGGTGGTCGACACCGCCACCAGGGCCCTGCCGCCGGACGCGAGGTCCGGGTGGAGCGGGAAGTCGTCATGGCCGCGCCGCACCATGCACCGGCGGTTCAGGAGGGACTCGGCCTCCTGGTACCGCTGGTAGAGCTCCGCGGAGTACTCGTAGCGGTCGAAGGGCAGCGGCCCCAGATCGGCGGCCTCGGTGATCCCGCGCGCGGGCGACTCCCCCGAACCGCACAGCGCGGCGGCCAGCGCCACCACGGCCGCGAGCACGGCCCTGCTCCCCCTCCATGACATGGGGGTGGATGCTACCGGCCCGGTCCGCTCAGCGCGGCGCCAGGTCCTGCAGGCCCACCACCCGCAGCAGTTCGAGGCGTTCGTACGCTTCGGTGCCGGGGCGGGCGGAGTAGACGATGAGCTGCTGGCCGTCGTCGGGGCTCAGCAGCACCTCGCAGTCGAGCCGCAGCTCGCCCACCACCGGGTGGCGGAAGGCCTTCTCGCAGGAGCGCCGCACCTCCACGTCGTGCTGCTCCCACAGCGCCGCGAACTCCGCGCTGCCGGCGCGCAGGCGGCGCACCATGGACGCCAGCCGGGCGTCGTCGGGGCGCCGGGCGAGCGTCGCGCGGAGGTGGGCGACCTGGGCGCGGCCCAGCTCCTCGTGGTCCTCCGGCGGGAACAGCTCGCGGGCGGCCGGGTCGGTGAACCACCGCCAGGTGATGTTGCGTTCCGGCGCGGGGCGGGCGAGGACGTCACCGGAGAGGGCCTTGGCCATCAGGTTCTGCGCGAGGATGTCGCCGCTGTCGCTGACCACCTGCGCGGGCCGGTCCGTCAGCCGGTCGAGGATCAGCAGCAGGCCGGGGCGTACGTGGTCGGCGCGGTCGTGGCGGCTGGGCGCCTCCTCCCCGGCGAGGTGGAAGAGGTGGTCGCGCTCGTCCTCCGTGAGCCGCAGCGAGCGGGCCAGCGCGGCGAGCATCTGACGCGAGGGGCGCGGGCCGCGGGCCTGCTCCAGACGGGTGTAGTAGTCCGTGGACATCCCGGCGAGCTGCGCCACCTCCTCCCGGCGCAGGCCGGGTGTCCGGCGCCGCGCCCCGGGCGGCAGACCCACGTCGGCGGGCGTCAGACGGGTGCGGCCGCGGCGCAGGAAGTCGGCGAGCTCGGTACGGTTCACGCCTCCAGGATCGCTCGGTACGGGGAGTCCATCCAGGGTTTGCTGATCCCCGTATACGAGGCCGGTGGCGTCGCGGGCGCTCAGCCAGGGACCGGCGGTCCCCGGATGAGGAGGTCTCTCCCGCCGGCGCGGCGCCCGGCACAGGATCGACGTACGGCACGGACGTGCGGCACCGACAGCAGCACGGACGGGCAGCACAGACGCGTGCGGCACAGGTAGGTGCGGCACCGACGTACAGCACAGCGATCACACCCTGGGAGCACCCCATGCGCATCCTCGTCACCGGCGCCACCGGCCAGGTCGGCCGCCGACTCGTCCCCCGCCTCGTCCAGTGGGCCGGCCCCGGCGCCGTCCGGGTCCTGGTCCGCGACGAGGAGCGCGGGGCGCCCTTCGCCGCGCTCGGCGCCGAGGTCGTCGCCGGCGACCTGCGCGACGGGGACGACCGCCGCAAGGCCCTCGACGGCGCCGACGCCGTCGTGCACGTCGCCGCCGCGTTCCGGGGCGTGCCCGACGAGGAGGCGTTCGCCGTCAACCGCGACGCCACGCTGGCCCTGGGCCGCGACGCGGTCGCGGCCGGCGTCGGGCGTTTCGTGTTCACCAGCACCAACCTCGTGTACGGCGCCGGGCGCGGCCGCCCCGCGCTGGAGACCGACGAGCCGAAGGCGGACGGCGTGCTCAGCGGCGCGTACCCGGAGTCGAAGATCGAGGCGGAGCGCGGGCTGCTCGCCCTGCACGACGAGCACGGCCTGGACGTCCGCGTCGCCCGGCTGGCCTTCGTGTACGGCGAGGGCGACGACCATCTCGCGGCGTCCCTGCGGTGGGCGGCGCACTGGCCCGCGCACCAGCGGCTGCAGATGGTGCACCACGCGGACGTCGGCCAGGGGCTGTGGCGGATCCTCACCGCGCCCGGTGTCGCGGGGCACGTCTACAACCTGGCGGACGACGCGCCGGTGTCGACGTACGAGATCTACGAACTGCTCGGCGCCGAGCCGCCGGCCCCCGGCGCCGTACCGACGGCGGTGGCCGACCCGTGGGAGGGCCTCGCCTCGAACCGCCGCATCCGCGACGAGCTGGGCTTCCGCCCGCTGTACCCGTCGGCGTGGACGGCCCGGGACGCGGGGGCGCTGTAGCGGGGGGCCTGGGGCGCGGGGGCCCTGGGGCGCCTCCGTGAAGCTCGGCGCCGCTCCGCACTCACCCCGCTCACCCGCCCCCGGCTCCCCCGGGGTCCGGGGGCGAAG
>NZ_JBFAXR010000090.1:0-34999 GCF_040680895.1 Streptomyces sp. NPDC051940
GGCGTACGTCCCGAGCAGCTCCTTGCGGCTCCAGGCGTAGCGCGCGCCCTCCGCGATCGCGGCGAGGGACGGCTTCGCCGCCTCGTGCGCCGCGGCCGAAGCCCTGCCGCCCGTCGGCTGTGGCAGGTGTTACTTGCCGCCCTCGACGTTCGCGAGGATCTGCTTGCCCGTCTCGTTCACCGAGTCGGTGACGTTGGCGATGTCACCGTTCAGGGTGTCGTGGACGGTGCCGCCGATGCCGTACTGGACATCCTGGTTGTCGCTGGCGATCGGCGAGTTGTTGAGAACCTCGACGTTCCACCGGTCGGCGATGTGGTTGAAGTTGAGGTTGTCGTGCGCGTCGTCGAACGCCGACGCGGCGGCAGCCGCGCTGCCGATGTTCTCGTTGCCGACCGTGGCGGCGGGGCCCGGGTCAGCCGCGGCCGTACCAGCGGACATGCCCACCGCGGCGAGTCCGGCAGTGGTGATGATGGCGGCGCTGATGATCCGCTTGGCAGTAGCCATGGAAGCATCCCTTTCGTGACGTCTTGTGCACTTCCACGGGTACTAAAGATCAATCCAGGGAAAAGTTTCGTTTGCCGAGGCCGCGTCACTCCGTCAGCCGATTCATCCACTTTGTCGTCTCGTACGGTCAAGCATCGAAGATGAGAGTCGGATTGCTCTACCGCCGACGGTGGCGGCCGATTAATCTGCTGGTTACTCATGAGTTACCAGCAATGAAGCTGTGCCTTCCCCCCGCCCGGAGGACGCCGTGACGACCGTGACCGACACCCAGAAGCTGCTGGAGAGCCGTCCGGCCTCCGTGGCCATGCTCTTCCAGGACCGGGTGGCCGCCACCCCGGACCGGGTCGCCTTCCAGTACCCCGTGGCGCCCGCCTCGGGCGAGGGCCCGGACGAGTGGCGGGACCTGAGCTGGGCAGGGTCCGCGGAGCGGGTGTACGGCATCGCCGCCGGGCTGATGGACCTCGGCGTGCAGGCGGAGGAGCGGGTCGCGGTGGCGGCCGCCACCAGCGTCGACTGGATCCTGTCGGACCTCGGCATCCTGTGCGCCGGCGCCGCGAACACCACGGTCTACCCGACGACGAACGCCGAGGAGACGGCGTTCATCCTCGCCGACTCCGGCAGCAGGGTGCTGATCGCCGAGGACGGCGTACAGCTGGCGAAAGTGCGCGACCAGCGCGCGTCGCTGCCGGAGCTGCGGAACGTCGTGGTGATCAAGGCGGAGGACGCCGTCGCCGCCGAGGGCGACCCGGACGGTTTCGTGCTCTCCCTCGCCCAGCTGGAGGAGCGGGGCGCGGCGTATCTGGAGAAGAACCCGGACTCCGTGAAGGACCGGATCGCGGCGCTGCGCGCCGACCAGCTGGCCACGCTGATCTACACCTCCGGCACCACCGGCCGGCCCAAGGGCGTGCGGCTGCCGCACGACTGCTGGTCGTACATGGGCCGGGCGATCGAGGCGATCCAGCTGCTGAAGACGGACGACGTGCAGTACCTGTGGCTGCCGCTGGCGCACGTCTTCGGCAAGGTGCTGACCGCCGGGCACATCTCCACCGGGCACGTGATGGCGGTGGACGGGCGGATCGACAAGATCATCGAGAATCTGCCGATCGTGAAGCCGACCAAGATGTGCGGCGTGCCGCGGATCTACGAGAAGGTCTACAACGGGGTCGCGGCCAAGGCCCGGGCGGGCGGCGGCGCCAAGTACAAGATCTTCCAGTGGGCGGCGGCGGTCGCCCGCGAGTACGCCAAGGTCACCCAGGACAACTACGTCAAGACCGGCAAGCGCTCCGCCCCCACCGGGCTGGCCATGAAGCACGCGGTGGCCGACCGGCTCGTCTACGCCAAGCTGCGCGAGGCGTTCGGCGGCCGGATGGAGGGCTGCGTCTCCGGCTCGGCGGCGCTCTCCCCCGAGATCGGCTACTTCTTCGCCGGCGCCGGCATCCCGATCCTCGAGGGCTACGGCCTCACCGAGTCCTCCGCCGCCAGCTTCGTCAACCGGATCGAGGACTTCCGCGTCGGCACGGTCGGCAAGCCGCTCCCGGGCTGCGAGGTGCGCATCGCGGACGACGGCGAGATCCTGCTCCGCGGCCCGGGCATCATGCAGGGCTACCACGGGCTGCCCGAGCAGTCCGCCGAGGTGCTGGAGGCCGACGGCTGGTTCCACACCGGCGACATCGGCGAGCTGTCCGCGGACGGCTTCCTGCGCATCACCGACCGCAAGAAGGACCTGATCAAGACCTCCGGCGGCAAGTACATCGCGCCGACCGAGGTCGAGGGCCAGTTCAAGGCGATCTGCCCGTACGTCGGCTCGATCGTCGTGATCGGCGCCAACCGCAACTTCTGCACCGCGCTCATCTCCCTGGACGAGCAGGCGCTGCTCGGCTGGGCGAAGGAGAGCGGGCTCGACGGCAGGCCGTACCCGGAGCTGGTCGCGGCCGACGAGACCCGCGCCATGATCGAGGCGTACGTCAAGCAGCTCAACGAGGGCCTGCAGCGCTGGCAGACCATCAAGGCGTTCCGCGTGCTGCCGCGCGACCTGGACGTCGAGCACGGTGAGCTGACCCCGAGCCTGAAGCTCAAGCGGCCGGTAGTGGAGCGGCAGTTCAAGGACCTGATCGACGAGATGTACGAGGGCGCGGTCGCCAAGTAGCCGCCCCGCGGCGGGGGGCGCTCGTCCCGTCCCCCGCCCGTCCTCTCCCCGGTGGCGTCCCCCCGTCACGCCCTCCCGTACCGCACCTGCAGATCGCGTACGGCCGACTCCAGCAGGGCGACCCGCTTGGTGAGTTCCAGTACGTCGGTCAGGCTGCTGCACGCCAGATGCGACTCCACCGCGGACAGCCGCTCGGCGATCTCGTGGAGCTGCACCCGGCCGGTCTCGACGAGCCCGACCAGCTGCTGGTTCTTGCGGTACAGATCGAGGAAGACCGACACCTTCGCCCGCAGCACCCACGGGTCGAACGGCTTCTGCAGGAAGTCCGCCGCCCCCGTGGCGTAACCGCGGAACGCGTAGCCGGAGCCGCTGTCGTTGCCGGTGAGGAAGATGATCGGGACGTCCTTCGTCTGGTCCAGGCGCTTGATGTTCGCGGCGGTCTCGAAGCCGTCCATCCCCGGCATCATGCAGTCGAGCAGGACGACGGCGAAGTCCTGCCGGAGCAGCGCCTTCATCGCCTCCTCGCCGGAGCGGGCGCGCACGATCGGCTCGCCGAGGGCACCGAGGATGGCCTCCAGCGCGGTGAGGTTGTCGTCCAGGTCGTCGACCAGGAGGATGCAGGCCGGCGCGGAGGTCCGCTCCCGCGGGTACGTGGAGTTCATGGGGCTCATGACGGTGTGGGTCCGGAGGGGTCGTCGGCGGGCGGGGGCGGGTCCTGCGGGTCGAGGAGGGTCAGGGACACCGAGAGCAGCTGGTCCACGTCCACGGGCTTGGGGACGTAGTCCGAGGCGCCGCTCGCGATCGACTTCTCGCGGTCGCCGGGCATCGCCTTGGCGGTGAGGGCGATGATCGGCAGGGCGGCGAACCGCGGGGTGGCGCGGATCCGGCGGATGGTCTCGTAGCCGTCGAGCTCCGGCATCATGATGTCCATCAGGCACAGGGCGACGTCCGGGTTCTTCTCCAGCACCTCGATGCCCTCGCGGCCGTTCTCCGCGTACAGCACGTTCATCCCGACCCGGCCCAGGACATGGGTGAGGGCGAAGACGTTGCGGATGTCGTCGTCGACGATCAGCACCCGGTTGCCGGGGAAGACCTCTCCGGGGCGGCCGGTGAGCCACTCCTCCAGCCGGGTGGTGCTGGGCCAGTCCGGCTCGACCGGGAGGACCGTCTCCGCCGGCAGCTCCGATCCCGACGGGGGCGGGGGCGCCGGCACCGCGGGGAGGGCGGCCGGTTCCGCCGTCTCCGCCGGGCCGGGGCAGCGGACCGGGACGCGCAGGGTGAAGGTGCTGCCCTTGCCGGGCGTGCTGCGGGCGGTGATGGTGCCGCCCAGCAGTCCGGCGATCTCGCGGCTGATGGACAGGCCGAGGCCGGTGCCGCCGTACTTGCGGTTGGACGTCCCGTCGGCCTGCTGGAATGCCTCGAAGACGGCGGGGAGTTTCTCGCCGGCGATGCCGATGCCGGTGTCGATGACGGCGAAGTCGACGAGCTCCTCGCCGTTCGCCTCCTTCACGGGCACCCGGTCCACGCGCAGCTCGACCCGGCCGGCCGGGGTGAACTTCACGGCGTTGGAGAGCAGGTTGCGCAGCACCTGCTGCAGCCGGCGGCCGTCGGACATCATCACCCGCGGTACGTCCTCGCCGACCGCGACCTCGAAGGCCAGGCCGCGGTCGATGGTCAGGGGGCGGAAGGTGTCGTGGACGTAGTTGAGGACCTTCACCAGCGGCAGCTGGCGCGGGCGGACGTCCATCCGGCCGGCCTCGATCTTCGACAGGTCGAGGATGTCGTTGATGAGGGTGAGCAGGTCCGTGCCGGACCGGTTGATGGTCTCGGCGAACTGCACCTCCTGCTCGCTCAGATGGCCGTCGGCGTTGTCGGCGAGCAGCCGGGCGAGGATCAGCAGGGAGTTCAGCGGGGTGCGCAGCTCGTGCGACATGTTCGCCAGGAACTCCGACTTGTACTGCGAGGCGGCCGCCAGCTGGGCGGCCTTCACCTCCAGCTCGTCGTTGGAGCGGCGCAGCTCGGCCTGCTGGCGCTGCAGTTCGACGGACCGGTCCTGGAGCTGCTGGGTGAGCCGCTGGGACTCGCTGAGCAGGGACTCCGTACGGGCGTTGGCGAGGATGGTGTTGATCGCGACGCCGATGGTGCTGCCGAACTGGTCGAAGAACGCCAGGTGCACGTCGGAGAAGCGGGAGAAGGACGCCAGCTCCACGACGCCGAGGACGCGGCTCTCGAAGAGGATCGGCAGGATGACGACGCTCTTGGGGACGGCCTCGCCCAGCCCGGAGGCGATGGTGATGTAGTCGGGCGGTACCTCCTCCAGGAGGATCCGCTCCTTCTGCACGGCCACCTGCTGGACCAGGCCGCGGCTGGGGGTGTTGGGGGTGGGCAGGTCGATCTCGCCCTGGGCGGTGCCGTAGCCCGCGATGTAGACCAACCCGTTCTCAGAGGTGCCGGAGGTGCCGCTGCCGGTGGCGTTCTCGGCCAGGTAGAACGCGCCGAACTGGGCGTTCACCAGCGGGGTCAGCTCACGGATGATCAGGTCGGCGACCTCGATCAGATCGCGGTGGCCCTGCATGAGGGACGCCAGACGCGCCAGGTTCGTCTCCAGCCAGTCCTTCGCGCGGGTGGTCTCGCGCAGGGTGGCGACCATCCGGTTGACGTCGTCCTTCAGATCGGCGACCTCGCCCTGGGCCTCGACGGTGATGGAGCGGGTGAGGTCGCCCTGGGCGACGGCGGAGGCCACCTCGGCGATGGCGCGGACCTGGGTGGTGAGGTTGGACGCCAGCTCGTTGACGTTGGTGGTGAGCCGCTTCCAGGTGCCGTACACGCCCTCGACCCGGGCCTGGCCGCCGAGCCGCCCGTCGGAGCCGACCTCGCGGGCGACGCGGGTGACCTCGGAGGAGAACGAGGAGAGCGTGTCGACCATGGTGTTGATGGTGGTCTTGAGCTCCAGGATCTCGCCGCGCGCGACGACGTCGATCTTCTTGGACAGATCGCCCTGGGCGACGGCGGTGGCGACCTGGGCGATGTTGCGGACCTGGCCGGTCAGGTTGTCCGCCATGAAGTTGACGTTGTCGGTGAGGTCCTTCCACACCCCGGAGACGCCGCGGACCTGGGCCCGCCCGCCCAGCTGGCCCTCCGTACCGACCTCGCGCGCCACCCGGGTCACCTCGTCGGCGAAGGCGGAGAGCTGGTCGACCATCGTGTTGACGGTGGACTTGAGCTGGAGGATCTCGCCCTGGGCGGCGACGGTGATCTTCTGACTGAGGTCGCCCTGGGCGACGGCCGTGGTCACCTGGGCGATGTTGCGGACCTGGCTCGTCAGGTTGTCCGCCATGAAGTTGACGTTGTCGGTGAGGTCCTTCCACACCCCGGAGACGCCGCGGACCTGCGCCCGCCCGCCCAGCTGGCCCTCCGTGCCCACCTCCCTCGACACCCGGGTCACCTCGTCGGCGAAGGCGGAGAGCTGGTCGACCATCGTGTTGACGGTGAGCTTCAGCTCGAGCAGCTCGCCGGTGGCCTCGACGGTCACCTTGCGGTTGAGGTCGCCGCGGGCCACGGCGGTGGTGACGACGGCGATGTCGCGGACCTGGGCGGTGAGGCGGGCGGCCATCGTGTTGACGGCCTCGGTGGTGCCGCGCCAGCTGCCCTGCAGCCCCTGCACCTTGGCGCGTCCGCCGAGCCGTCCCTCCGTACCGACCTCGCGGGCCATGCGGGTGACCTCGCCGGTGAACAGGGCGAGCTGGTCGACCGTGCGGTTGACGGCGCGGCCCAGCCGGCGGGTGTCGCCGCGCAGTTGGCGGGTGCCGTCGTGCAGGGCGACGCGCTGGGAGAGGTCGCCGGCGGCCACGGCGTCAAGGACGCGGGTGGCGTTGGCCACCGGGATGGTGAGGGCGTCCAGGAGCGTGTTGGTGTGGTGCACGTCGGTCGTCCACGCCCCCCGTCCGGTGCTGGCGGCGAGCCGCTCGTCGAACCGGCCGTGGCGCAGCACCTCGCGCCGGACGCGGTCCAGTTCGGCCGAGTAGTGCTCGCCGCGGGCGGCGATCCGGTTCACGGACATGGCGAGGTCGGCGACCACTCCCTCGTAACCGTCGGTGAGCCGACCTCGGAAGTCGCCGTCCGCAAGCGCTTGCAGGGCTGCCACGAGCGGACGCAGCTCGGCAACCCGTACCCATTCCCCGGCCGCCGGGGGCGGAACGCCGCCTTCAGGTGCTGAGGCGTCGGTCCCGTCCAAAGGCGGTCGCGGTCTGGCCAGACTCGTCTTCGCACCCATAGGAAGCCCACCACTTACGTAACTTGGCGCGTATGAGCCAGCTCAGTCTGTCACCCTGAGCGCGTGGGATTCGGCAGTATGCCGGAAGTGGTCGGGAGTGGTAGGTGAGTGCCTTCGGGGCGGCGCGACCAGCGCGGCAGGAGAGGGATGTCCGGCGGGAGGACGCGGTGCGGGGGGCTGCCACCGGGCCGGCCGGGCCGACACCGCCTCCGGGCACGGAGCCGGCCCCGGAGGCGGACGAACCGGCCGGCCCCACCGGCACGGGTGAGCACGCCCCGGCCTCCCTCACCGATACGGGGGACACCCCCGGAGTCTCGGTGTCGACGCCCCTTCCCGGAACGGTGGAGGCCGCCTCCGTCGCGCGTGGCTTCGTACGGGCGGCGCTCGCGGACTGGAAGGCGTCCGGCCCCGGCACGGCGCTGACCCCGTGCCTGGTCGACGACGCGCTGCTGCTGATGAGCGAGCTGGTCACCAACGCCGTGGTGCACGCCGGTACGGACATCGAGGTGCGGCTGCGGCTCGACCCCGGCACGGGCGCGCCGCCGGCGCCGGGGATGCCGCCCGGACCGGGACTGATCGGCGAGGTGGCGGACCTGAATCCGACGCGGACCGTGCGGTCCGCGGCCGAGTGGGCCCGGGGGGCGGGCGAGCAGCCGGACCCCGACGACGCCGTCCGGCGGGGCCGCGGTCTGCGACTGGTCACCGAACTCGCCGAGTCGTGGGGCGTGGTGTACCGCCGTACGGGCAAGACGGTGTGGTTCCGGCTGGCGTTGTGGGAGGGCCCGCCGGAGGAGTCCGGCGCGATGCCGCGGGTCGTCGCGCCGCGCCGGCCGCAGGGGCCCGCGCCGGTGCACTCCTACGCCGCCGACACCGCGGCGGTCCGGTGGCACGGCCAGGGGGCGTACTCGTTCCTCGCGGAGACCTCGGACATACTGACCGGCCAGTTCGACGAGGACATGGTGGCGTCGCTGGCGACGCAGCTGCTGGTGCCGCGGTTCGCGGACTGGTCCGCGATCTGGCTGGACGGTGAGGTCGGCGGGGTGACCCGGCGGCGGCTGGCGCAGGTCTGGCACGCGCAGGAGTCCCGGCTCACGGACCTGCGGCGGACGCTGCAGCAGCACCCGCCGACGCCGCCCGGCGGCGAACGGGCCGCGGTGGTGCCCTGCCCCTGGCCCGGGGAGCCCGGCGAGCAGACGGCGTACGGCCCGGGCGGTACGGCGGTGGCGTGCCGGCTGCGCGCCGGCGGGCGCGAGCTGGGCATGCTGGCGCTGGGGCGGGCGGGCCTGACGGGGATGCCGGACGACGCGTCCGGGGTGATCGAGGACTTCGCACGCCGGGTCGCGCACGCGGTGGCGGCCGCGCGGCGCTTCACACGGCAGGCGACGATCAGCGCGGTGCTGCAGCGGGGCCTGCTGCCGCACGGGGTGACCCAGCCGCCGGGGACGGACGTGCACGTGGTGTACGAGCCGGCCGACCACGCCTGGGCGGGCGGCGACTTCTGGGACCTGTTCCCCGTCGGCGACGGCCGCTGGTGCTTCGCGCTGGGCGACGTCTGCGGCAACGGCCCGGAGGCGGCGGTCGTCACGGGCCTGGCCCGCCCCGTGGTCCGCCTGCTGGCGCGGGAGGGCTACGGGGTGGCGGAGGTCCTGCGGCGGCTGAACCGCACGCTGGCCGAGGAGGCGGTGGAGGCCGTGGAGGCCGCGGCGGCGGCGGTGAGCGGCCACGCGCCGTCGGCGCCGTCGGCGCCGGACGCGGCGAAGTTCCTGTCCCTGCTGTACGGCGAACTCCTCCCGTACGGCCCGGAACGCGGCGGCGCGCGCTGCACGCTGGCGTCGGCGGGGCATCCGCTGCCGATGGTGCTGCGGCCGGACGGGACGGTGCGGGTTGCGGCTTCGCCGCAGATGCTGCTGGGGGTGGTCGAGGACGCGACGTATGAGGCCGAGTCCTTCGATCTGTCGCTCGGCGACACGCTGTTGTGCGTCACGGACGGGGTGACGGAGCGGCGCAGCGGCGACCGCCTCTTCGACGACGGCGACGGCCTCGCGTCCGTCCTCGCGGGCTGCGCGGGCCTCACGGCGGCGGGGGTGGCGGAGCGGGTTCGGCGGGCCGTCCACGC
This sequence comes from Streptomyces sp. NPDC051940, assembly GCF_040680895.1. Lineage (NCBI taxonomy): Bacteria > Bacillati > Actinomycetota > Actinomycetes > Kitasatosporales > Streptomycetaceae > Streptomyces > Streptomyces sp. NPDC051940. The sequence continues at coordinate 9,040 of NZ_JBFAXR010000090.1, forward strand.
GTTTGGGGCTTCCGCCCCGGAGGATGACCTCGCGATGTTGGTGATGCGGGCGGTGTAGGTCGGGGTGCGGTGCGGTTTGCGCTGGCTGACGCGGTCGGCGCTGCGCGCCTCGTCCTCAAACGCCGGACGGGCTGGGATCGGTGCCGGTCGCGCTGCGAGCGTGCGGTCGCGCTGGCGCCTGCGGCGCGATTCGGCGCTCCGCGCCTCAGTCCTCAAACGCCGGACGGGCTGAGGGGGTGCTGCGGTCCCGCTGCCAGCGTGCGGTCGCGCTGGCGCCTGCGGCGCGATTCGGCGCTTCGCGCCTCAGTCCTCAAACGCCGGACGGGCTGAGGGGGTGCTGCGGTCCCGCTGCCAGTGTGCGGTCGCGCTGGCGCCTGCGGCGCGGTTCGGCGCTTCGCGCCTCAGTCCTCAAACGCCGGACGGGCTGAGGGGGTGGTCCGGTCACGCTGGAAGGGCGCCTTTGCCGGCGCAGCGCAGCGGAGCCGGTACAAACGCACCGGGTCGGCGCCCAGATCCCTCGGCGGAGCGCCAGCGGAGCCGTTCGCTTCGCGTCAGGCCGGCGCAGCGCAGCGGAGCCGGCGTAACCCCACCGGCCCACCGAACGACACACCCCGGCGGAGCGCAAGCGGAGCCGCTCAACTCCGCACCGGCGCAGCGTCAGCGGAGCCGTTCGCTGGGCGGCGCCATGGCGCCGTCCCCTCCCGCTCCGCCCGGCAAGGCCCCTTGGGGCCGCAGAATCACTCCGATTTGAGACGGCAACCGGCCGCCGACCACCACCGACAACCCGCCACCCCCAACCCACGCGCGTCACCCGCCACAACCGCCCACCCCCCGATCACCCCGGCCGGTGGTCGCTGGGGGGCTTACCAGCCCCCCAGACCCCCCGTGCCGCCCGTGCGATCACAACCACCGCCCGTTCCAAGGCGTACTCCGGGTCTGCCGCCGCGCCCTTCACCGCCGCGTCCGCTTCCGCCACCGCGCGCAGGGCTACCGAGACGCCGTCCGCCGTCCAGCCGCGCATCTGCTGGCGGACGCGGTCGATCTTCCACGGGGGCATGCCCAGCTCGCGGGCGAGGTCGCCGGGGCGCATGCCGCGGGGTGCGGACGCCAGTTTGCCGATGGAGCGGACGCCCTGGGCCAGGGCGCTGGTGATCAGCACGGGGGCGACGCCCGTACCGAGGGCCCAGCGCAGGGACTCGAGGGCCTCCGCCGCGCGGCCCTCGACCGCCCGGTCGGCGATCTCGAAGCTGGACGCCTCGGCCCGCCCCGTGTAGTAGCGCGCGACCACGCGTTCGTCGATCCCGCCCTCGACGTCCGCCGCGAGCTGTGCCACCGCGGACGCCAGCTCCCGCAGATCGCTGCCCAGGGCGTCGAGAAGCGCCTCGCACGCGCCGGCCGACGCCTGCCGGCCCGTGGCGCGGAACTCGTTGCGGACGAAGGCCAGCCGGTCCGCCGGCTTCGTCAGCCGGGCGCACTCCACCTCGCGCGCGCCGGCCTTGCGCGCGGCGTCGAGCAGGCCCTTGCCCTTGGCGCCGCCCGCGTGCAGCAGGACCAGCGTGATCTCCTCGGCCGGCGCGGTCAGATACGCCTTGACGTCCTTGACCGTGTCGGCCGAGAGGTCCTGCGCGTTGCGTACGACCACCACCTTGCGCTCGGCGAAGAGCGACGGGCTCGTCAGCTCCGCGAGCGTGCCCGGCTGGAGGGCGTCCGGGGTGAGGTCGCGGACGTCCGTGTCCGGGTCACCGGCCCGCGCCGCGGCCACGACCTGGGCCACGGCACGGTCGAGGAGCAGGTCTTCCTGGCCCACGGCCACCGTGACGGGGGCGAGGGGATCGTCGTGTGCAGCTGCTTTCCTGGCCATCGCGGACCAGCATCCCACGCCCCACCGACAACCGGCCCGGCGTCAGGGCGCCTCCAGCCACCCCTCGTGCGCGGCGGCCAGCTCGTCCAGCTCGGCGGGGGACAGCACCCCGGCGGGGTCCTCGACCACCACCAGCCACTGGGCGTCCTCCGCGTCGTCCTCACCGGCCAGCGCGTCCCGTACCAGCTGCGGCTCCGTACTCAGCGGACAGACGTCCGCGACCTCCTCGGCCACCGCCTCCGCGGCGTCACGGTCGGGGAGGACCAGAACATGACGTACGACATCACTCACGTGGTGATTCTCTCAGCACCTCACGCGCCGACGCCCCCATGCGGCCCCCGCCCGGACCGGGCCCCCTCCCGAACCGGCTCCCGCAAGGACCGCCCCCGGTGGTCAGCCCTTCCCCACGACCTGGATGTCCAGCTCGATCTTGATGGACGAGCCGACCACCGCGATCCCCCGCGCAAGCATGTGCTGCCAGTTCAGCGTGAAGTCCTCACGGTGCAGCTCCGTCGTCGCGCGGCACGCCGCCCGCAGCTCGCCCTCCATGCCGACGCCGATGCCGAGGTACTCGGTGTCCAGCGTCACCGTGCGGCTGACGCCGTGGATGGACAGCGCGCCCGAGACCGCCCAGCGGTTGCCGACGCGGTGGGTGAAGCGGTCGCTGTAGAACTCCAGCGTCGGGAAGCGCTCGACGTCGAGGAAGTCCGCGGAGCGCAGATGGTCGTCGCGCATCTTGATGTTGGTGTCGATGGACGCCGCCTCCATGACGACGTGCAGCTGCGACTCCTCCATCCGGCGGCCGATGCGCAGGGCGCCGGTGTAGTTGTTGAAGCGGCCGCGGACCCGCGCCATGCCGATGTGGCGGGCGGTGAAGCCGATGGTGGTGTGGGCGGGGTCGATCTCCCAGTCGCCCGGCGGGGGCAGCTGCGGCAGCTGCGCCGGCGGCAGCGAGACGTCGCCGATGTGGGTCCCCGCGCCCTCGGTGACCTGCGTCTCACCGCGGTACGGCGTGAGCCCCTCGGACTCGACCGCCACCCGGTACTCCCCCGGCGGCACGGCGGCGACGAACAGCCCGTACGGATCCGACTCCCCGGCCACGACCTTGCGCCCCACGGGGTCCGTCACCGTCAGCTCCGCGGCGGGCAGCGGGTCGCCCACCGGGTCGAGCACCCGGCAGCTGAGGAGACCCGCCTGCGGCGGCACCTGCACCCCCGCGAGTCCGTTCGTCGTACGCATCCGCCGTCCGTCGCGCCGGCCGCGTCGCAAGCCGATCATGAGCCGTCCCCCCGTGGAGCCTGTGGTGTTGTCGCTTCATTCGAACACCGTTGAGGCTTTCGGGGCAACTCGGGCCGGAAACCCGAATTGATCATTCCGGGTGTGATACCGGCCGTGTCGGAAGGCGGTCGAGGACCATCCCGAAGTGCTCCCGGTACGCGTCCGCCAACTCCCCCTCCGGTATCCGCCTTTCGGTCCGCGCGCCGTCCGCGGCGGTGACGAGGAGCCGGTCGCCGCTGAGCGTGACCCGCTCGCCGGTGCCGGTGAGCCGGGAACAGGTGAGGGAACGGGTGAAGTGGGACTTCGGCGAGGTCCGCTGCCACCAGCAGGTCGCCTCGAAGTCACCCAGCTCGCGGGGGCGTTGTTCGAGCCGGAAGACCGGGGAGTCTTCCTGCAGTACGTCGAGGTCGTCGCCCTCGGGTGCCTCGGTGATACGGAACACACCGCCCGGATCGCGCTGGTCGGCGCGGTCGGCGTAGCGCAGGGGGAGGTGTGTGTGCCGGCCGAAGCCGACGTCGGCGAGCCACGGCCCGGGGTCGTCGGCGGTGCGCACGCGCAGCGCCATGTGGTCGTAGGGCGGTCCGAGCCGTCCGTCGGGCATGAAGACACGGGCGCTGAGCAGCTCGACCCCGTAGCCGAGGGACGTCAGCAGGGCGGCGAAGCCCCCGTTGAGCTCGTAACAGAAGCCGCCGCGCCGGCGCTGGACGAGCTTGTCGTAGAGCGCCTGCGTCGTGAGGACGATGTCCTCGCCGAGGTGGATCGAGAGGTTCTCGAAGGGAACAGCCGTCAGATGGCGCAGATGCAGGTCCCGCAGCGCCTCGGCGGTGGCGGCCTGCGGGCGCTCGGCGCCGATGCGGGCCAGGTACGCCGCCGTCTGGTCCTCGGTGAGAGGTGCCTGGTCCTCGAGAGGTGTCATGGGATCAAGGCTAGGCGGCGGGTACGACAGTGCTACGCGCTCGCCCCGACGGTCGCCGCGGACAACGCGGGCTCGGCGCTCGCCGGGAGGTCGCGCATGCCGGGCAGCGGGGAGAACAGCAGCCATACGACGCCGAGCGTCGCGCCCACCGTGGCGATCCAGAGCGAGGCGTGCAGCCCTATGGCGGTGCCGAGCCAGCCGCCGGCGAGGGCGCCGAGGGGGCGTATGCCGTAGTTGACGGTCTGCAGGACGCCGGAGACACGGGAGCGCAGGGCGTCGGGGACCAGCGCCGTCTGGAAGGCGTTGGCTGAGACGTCGAGGACCATCACGCCGAAGCAGGCGAGGAATTCGGCGGCCAGCAGCATGGCGATGATCTGCGGCTGCGAGCCGTGGGCGAGGGGCACCAGGACCAGCGGGAGGCTGAAGCCGAGACAGCCCGCGATGATCGAGACGCCGTAGCCGAGCCTGGCGACGATCCGGCCGGTGAGGGCCGCGCCGGCCAGCCCGCCGACCGCGCCCGCGCCCAGGACCAGGCCGAGGGTGCCGGGGGCGAGGCCCAGTTCCCTGGTGGCGTAGAGCACGAAGAGGGCGTGGAAGATGAAGTTGAAGAAGTTCAGCGTGGCCACCCCCAGCTGGAACGCGCGTATCAGCGGCGTGCCCACCACCCACCGGAGCCCGGCGAGGAAGTGGCCGCGCTCGCGGGGAGCGGGCGGCGGCTCCTGGGGGTTGATCCGGCCGAGGAAGAACGCGGAGGCCAGATAACTGACCGCGTCGGCCAGCAGCGCCACGGGCGCGGTGAGGACCTGCACGAGTGCGCCGCCCGCGCCGGGCCCGGCGACGAAGGCAATCGAACGGCTGCCGTTGATCAGCGAACTGCCCTGCAGCAGGCTGCCGGTGGGGACCAGCGAGGCGTACAGCGTGTTGTTGGAGACGTTGAACAGCACGCTCAGGATGCCGATGACGAACGCCACGACGAAGAGCTGCGTCAGGGTGAGGACCCCGAGGGCGTACGCGGCCGGGATGGACGCCAGCGCCAGGAACCGGCCCACATCGGCGGCCAGCATGATGCGCCGGCGGCTGCGTCGACCATCAGCCCAGGCCCCGGCCGGCATGGACAGGAACAGGGCCGGCAGCAGCGGGGCGGCGGTCAGCCAGCCCATGTCCGCGGCGTCGGCGCCCAGCACGAGCACGGCGGCCAGCGGCATGGCGATGCGGTGGACCTCGTCGCCGAGGAGGGAGATGCTCTGGCCGGTCCAGTAGCGGCGGAAGGCGCGCTCGCGGAGCAGGTCGGGGATGCGGGGTCTCATGCGTCGGGCTCTCCTTCCGGGCGTCGGTAGAGGTACGCGATGTGCAGCAGCTGGACGAGTCCGGCGCCCTCGGGGCGGCGTTCGGGGTGCCGCATGCGGTCGCTGTAGGGGGTGAGCAGGGCCTCGATCTGCTCGCTGAGGGCCGCGAGTTCCTCGGGGGTGACGTAGAGGAGCGCGTCGCCGAACTGCTCGCCGTCGCGCCAGGCGGGGGGCAGTTGGTGACGGGTCTCGACGGCGCGGGCGGCCCGCTCGAAGTAGGACTGCAACATCACGCGGAGGGTCGCCGTGGCGGCCTCGGCGACGGCGGGGTCCTCGTGCGTACCGGGCACGTCCGTGAACTGGGCGGTGGCCCGCCACGGCTTCTCCCGCCCCCGGCCGCCCTCGGCCTCCTCGACGAGGCCGTACTTCGCGAGCATCCGCAGGTGGTAGCTGCAGCTCGCGACGGACTCGCCGGTCAGCTCGGCGGCGCGGGTCGCGGTGAAGGGACCCTCGGCGCGGAGCAGGCCGACGAGGGCCATACGGGTCGGGTGCGCGTAGGCGCGGAGTGCCTGGGGGTCGGTCAGGCGGATGCCCTTGGGGTCCGTCATGAATCTAAAGGTAGCTTTCTAAAGAGACCTTTACAATGGTTTCTTTAGAAGGACTTCTTTAGAAGGGTTCTCCTGGACGGGCCTCCTTGGCAGCCCTTCCTTGGAAGGGCTGCCTTGGAAGAGCTGCCTTGGAAGAGTTGCCGTCAGGGGCCGCGGGCTGTGGCGGCCGTGCCGTCGGCCAGTACCGCCAGGGCGCCCGAGGTGTCCGTGCGCAGCACTGTCGCGCCGGTGGTGCGCAGGGTCGCGAGGGTGCTCGGGGCCGGGTGGCCGTAGGGGTTTCCCGAGCCGGCGCTGATGAGGGCCAGGCGGGGACCGAGGCGGGTCAGCAGGGCGGGCGACTGGTACGCGGAGCCGTGGTGGGCCACCTTCAGGACGTCGACGCTCGGCAAGGCGGGGTGCGCGGCGAGGAGTTGCTGCTGGGCGGGGGGTTCGAGGTCGCCCGGGAGCAGGACGGTCAGTGCTCCCGTACGGACGAGAAGCGTGACGCTCGCGTCGTTCGGCCCGTCGGGGTGGGCGTCCGGCGGCGGCCACAGGACCTCCCAGGACACTGCGCCGAGCCTGCGACGCTCCCCCGCGACGGCCCGTACGACCGGCACCCCGGCGCGGGCGGCGGTCCTGCGTACGAACGCGGCCTGCTCCGGCGGATCGTCGGACGTCGTCGTCTGGATCGCGCCGACCGCCCGCCCGCGCAGCACGCCGGGCAGCCCGTCGACGTGGTCGGCGTGGAAGTGCGTGAGCACCAGCAGCGGGATCCGGGTGATCCCGAGGTCACGCAGGCAGGCGTCGGCCCGCGCGGGCTCGGGCCCGGCGTCGACGACCAGGGCCGTCTCCTCCCCCGCCGCGAGCACGAGGGCGTCTCCCTGGCCCACGTCGCAGACCACCATCCGCCAGCCCGGCGGGGGCCAGCCGGTCAGGACGCGGGTGAGCGGCGGCGGGCGGGTGATCACCGCGAGGAGCAGCAGCGCGACGGCCGCGCAGACCCAGGGGCGGCGCAGCAGCCTGCGCCCGACGGCCAGCGTCGCGGCGATCGCCGCCGCCAGCAGCAGGGCACCGGGCCAGCTGGCGGGCCAGGGCAGTTGGGCGCCGGGGAACGAGGCGCCCGTACGGGCGAGGCCCGCGATCCACTCCACCGGCCAGGACGCGAGCCAGGCCAGTCCCTGGGCCACGGGTGGCGCGAACGGGGCGGTGGCCAGGGCCGCGAAGCCGAGGACGGTGGCCGGGGCGACGGCCGGTTCTGCGAGGAGGTTGCAGGGGACGGCGACGAGGCTGACCCGCGCGGCGAGCACCACGACGACCGGCGCGCAGACCGCCTGCGCGGCGGCGGCCGCCGCGACGACCTCCGCCAGGCGGGGCGGCATCCCGCGGGCGCGCAGGGCCGCGGCCCAGCGCGGCGCGACGGTCAGCAGGGCGCCGGTGGCCAGGACGGAGAGGAGGAAACCGTAGTCCCGGGCGAGCCAGGGGTCGAACAGGACGAGCAGCAGCACGGCGGCAGCCAGCGCGGGAATCAGCGAACGGCGGCGCCCGGTACCGATCGCCAGCAGCGTGATCAACTCGCAGGCGGCCGCGCGCAACACGCTCGGCTCGGGCCGGCAGACGACGACGAACGCCAGGGTCAGGACGCCCGCCGCCACGGCGGTGACCCGGGTCGGCAGGCCGAGCAGACGCGCCAGGCCGCGGCGCTCGACGCGGCCGGCGAGGTGGGGCGGGCCGATGAAGACGGCCAGCACGATGGTGAGGTTGGCCCCGCTCACGGCGAGCAGATGCGTCAGGTCGGTCGCCAGGAACGCGTCGCGCAGCTCCACGGGGACGCGCGAGGTGTCCCCGACGACGAGCCCGGGCAACAACGCCCGTGCGTCGGCGCCGAGATGACCGCTGGCCTCCCGCAGCCCCTGCCGCAACTCCCCGGCACCACGCTGCACGCTGCTGGGCGCCCCTACGACGACGGGCGGCCCGGCCCCGGCAACGCGGAGCGCCGCGGCGATGCGGTCGCCGCCGTGCAGCGGCGGCACGATGCGCGCGCTCACGCGCACGCGGGTGGAGGGCAACAGGGCAAGCCACAGCTCCTGCGCGGAGGGCGGGCGGGCGGCGGCGGCCCGCGGCGCGTCCGCGCGGGGCGCGTCTGCCGTGGGCGGCGCGCCCTCGCCGGCCTCGGCCGGCGGGTACGGGACGGCGAGCTGCGGCTCGCGGGCTCGGGCGGGCGGGTACGGGGCGGCGAGCTGCGGGGCACCCGCCTGTGGCGCACCCGCTGTCCGCCGCGCGGGCTGCCCGGCCGGGGCAGGCGGGTACGGGACGGCGAGCCGCGGACCACCCGCCTGTGACACACCTGCTGTCCGCCGCGCGGGCTGCCCGGCCGAGGCGGGCGGGTACGAGGCGGCGAGCCGCGGACCACCCGCCTGTGGCACACCCGCTGTTAGCCGCGCGGGCTCCCTCGCCGGGGCAGCGGGGTACGCCGGGGCAACCCGCGGCACACCCGCCTGTGACACGCCCGCTGTCGGTCGCGCGGGCTGCCCGGCCAGGGCGGGTGGGTACGTGGGGACGAGCCGCGGGCCACCCGCCTGTGGCACGCCCACTGTCGGCTGCTCGGGCTCCTGGACCGGGGCAGAGGCGTCGGCGTGCGGCGCGCCCGCCCTCTGCGGCGTACCCGCTGTCCGCCGCGCGACCTCCCGGGCCGGGGCAGGCGGGTACGAGGCGGCGAGCTGCGGCACACTCGCCTGTGGCACGCCCGCTGTTAGCCGCGCAGGCTGCCCGGCCGGGGCGGGCGGGTGCGCGGTGGCAGCCTGCGGCACACCCGCCTGTGACACAACCGCTGTTGGGCCCGCGGGCTCCCCCGCCTGGGCGGGCGGATATGCGGTGGGGCGGGCAGACGTTGGGGGCTGCACGGCGGGTTGGGTGGCTGGGGGTGGCTGCGTGGCGGCTTCCGCGTGGTCGCTCCGCTGTGCGGCCTGGTGGGGTGGCGGAGCCGGGTTGCCGGTGGGGGTGGAGTTCGTGGCCGGGGTGACGATGAGCAGGACCGGGGTGCGGGTGCGGATCACCCGGCCCGTGAGGGTGGCCACCCGGACCGCGCTGCCCTCCAGCACCACGCCGTCCGGCGCTCGGGCCGCCCCGCGGATGCGTGGGCGGGTGGGCCGGGGGTCGCCCGTGAGCTCCACGTCGACCACGGCACGGCCCTCGGACGCCGCCAGCCGGGGAATCGGCCCGCGCTGGACATCCGCCGTGTGCGCGGCAGCGACGGCGGCGGCCGTCGCCCCGCACAGCAGGGTCGCCGCCGCGGCCCCGGCCAGCCGACGCGCGGCACAGGGGGTGGCCCGTCGGCCACCACAGCGCTCCGGGGATGGCCGGTCCCTGGGAGGGGCTGCGCGCCCCTCGCGGTACCGCTCGGGGCCCGGCTGCAGCACGCCTGCGGCGCAGCTCCCCGGGCTCCCGTCGCATCGGCCCCCGGCGCGGCGCCTCGCCACCAGGATCAGGCCGACGGCCACCAGCACCGCCACCGCACATCCCGGCAACACCCATGTCGGTTCGGCGCCGAGGGCCGTCGCTGCCGCCGCCCACGCGGCAATCGCAGGCGGGAGCAGCCGCAAGTCCGGCGGGCCCTCCTGCGGCGCACCGTCCGGCTGACGGCCCGGAGCTTGCGGGTCATGCGGGAGCGCTGGGGCCTCCTGGGGCCCTGGAGCGGACGCGCCCCCGGATCGGAGCCGCCCGCCGCGGCTCCCGGCGCCGGGACGGCCCGCCTCCGCAGCAGCATCTGTGTGGTCGGCCTCCGCCCGCTCTCGGGTGCGGCTCGCTGGGCCATCCCCCGAGCGAACCGGGCAAGGCTCTGGACCGTCCTCCGAGCGAATCGGACCGGACTCCGGGCCGTCCCCCGAGCGAACCAGACCAGGCCTTAAGCCACCCTCCGAGCGAACCGGACCGGGCTCCGGATCGTCCCCCGAGCGAACCGGACCGGACTCCGGGCCGTCCCCCGAGCGAATCGGACCGGGCCTCAGGCGACCCTCCGAGCGAACCAGACCAGGCCCTAAGCCACCCTCCGAGCGAACCGGGCCGGGCTCTGGACCGTCCCCCGAGCGAACCGGACCAGGCTTCAGGCCACCTTCCGAGCGATCCCCTCCAGATCCGAGCTCCGATCCTTCGCGCGTGCGACTGGCATCGGGCCCCTCCCCCGGGCGAGTACCACGGGACGCACGACCCTCTCCCGGGGGAAACGGACCGGCCCCGGCGGCCCCCTCCCCCAAGCCAGCCGGACCGGGCGTTGCCCCTCGGGGCTCCCGGTCGGCTTCCTCCTCCCCCATCACAGCGTCACCAGCGGGCGTAGTTCCGTGAAGCGGCGGGGGCCGATGCCGCTTACTTCGCGGAGTTGCTCCAGTGAGGTGAAGCCGCCTCGCTGGGTGCGGAAGTCCACGATGTGCTGGGCCAGGACCGGGCCAATGCCCGGCAGCGCGTCCAGTTGTTCCGCCGTCGCCGAGTTGAGGCTCACGGGCGTGCCCGCGCCGCCCGCGGTCGTTCCCGGGCCCGGGCCCTGCGGGGTCGTGGGCGGTCCGCCCACCACGATCTGTTCGCCGTCCGTCAGCAGTCGCGCCCTGTTCAGCGACCTGGTGTCCGTGCCCGGGCGGATGCCGCCGGCCGCCTTCAGCGCGTCCTCCACCCGGGCGCCCTGGGGCAGGCGCAGGATGCCCGGCTCGCGGACCTTGCCCACCACGTCCACCACCACGTACCGCTCCGGGGCTCCACCCGGGTCCGCCCTTGTCCCGGGCGGAGGTGGCACGCCGGGCGCCGGGGCCGCCTCCTCCGGCGGGGCGGCCGGTCGGGCCGCAGGTGGCGGCGTCACCGGCTGCGGTCTGCCCGACCAGAAGTGGTGAACGGCCAGGCCCAGCGCGGCGATCAGGACGACCGCCAGGGCCGCCACGGTCTTCAGCTCCATCCCGACGCGCAACTGCAGCCACAATCGGAGCCGCTCGCCCAGGGCCACGCGTTCGTCGCCTGCGTCCGCGGCGCCGGCGGCCGTCGGCAGGTCCACGCCGGGCAGGGAGCCGACATCCGGCCCCGAGTCGCCGTCCACCGGACGTGGCCGCCCCTCCCGCGCAGGTCGGGCCGGTCGGGCCGGTCGGGCCGGTCGGGCCGGTCGGGCCGGTCGGGCCGGTCGGGCCGGTCGGGCCGGTCGGGCCGCCGCCAACGACGCCCGCACCACCGCCGATGACTCCGGTGGAGCCACCCCATCCGACGCCCGCACCACCCCCGATGACTCCGCCGGAGCCGCCCCATCCGACGCCCCCGCATCCCGCCGCCCACCGTCAACCGGAGCCGGGCCCGCCCCGCCACGCACGCCCCAACCCCGCGCCCCCGGACCCGCACCCGCACCCGTCCCCGGCGGCCAAGCCCCAGGCGGCCAGGCCCGGCGAGGGCTCGGCGTGAACAGCGTGTCCGCGCGGGCGCGGACCGCCCGGGCCCTCGCCTCCGCCCCGCGCGTGCCAGGGCGCAGCCCGCGCCGGGCATCGCCGGACGGGTCGCCACGTCGACCGCCGGACGGGTCGCCCCGTCGACCGCCGAACCGGTCGCCACGTCGATCGCCGGACCGATCGCCCCGCCGGCCCCCGGACCGGTCACCCCGCCGCGTAGGACCTCGGCCGCCCGGGCGGTCGGGGCCTGTCGTCGCGCTGCCTCTGTTCATGCCCCGAAGCTAGCCACGACCCCGCCACCGCCGCTGACCAGCGGTAATTCCCGGGGATAACCCGTCAGTTGTGGAAAACTCCGTCACCCGATCGAGTGCGCGGCCACCGGCGTCCGCGACACCACCACGCCCAGGAGCCCCGGCCCCGTATGAGCCCCGATCACGGCCCCCACCTCCGAGACGTACAGCTCCCGCAGCCCCGGGATCCGCCCCCGCACCCGCTCCGCGAGCGCCGACGCCCGCTCCGCCGCCGCGAGATGGTGCACCGCGACGTCCACCTCGGCGTCACCCGCCCGGGCCGCGACGATCTCCTCCAGCCGTGCGATGGCCTTCGACGCCGTCCTGACCTTCTCCAGCAGCTCGATCCGCCCGTTCTCCAGCGACAGCAGCGGCTTCACCGCGAGCGCCGAGCCGAGCAGCGCCTGCGCGGCGCCGATCCGGCCGCCGCGGCGCAGATAGTCAAGGGTGTCCACGTAGAAGAACGCCGACGTGCCCGCCGCCCGCTGCTCCGCCGCCGCCACCGCGTCGTCGACCGTGCCGCCCGCGGACGCCGACTGGGCGGCGGCGAGCGCGCAGAAGCCCAGCGCCATCGCGACCATCCCGGTGTCCACGACCCGCACCGGGACGGGGGCGTCCTTCGCGGCCAGCAGCGCCGCGTCGTACGTACCGGAGAACTCCGAGGACAGGTGCAGCGAGACGATCCCCTCCGCCCCCGCCTGTGCCGCCTCCTCGTAGGTACGGGCGAACAGGGCCGGCGAAGGCCGCGAGGTCGTCACGGGACGGCGCTTGCGCAGCGCCTCGGCGACGGATACCGCCGAGATCTCCGTGCCCTCCTCCAGTGCTCGGTCGCCGAGCACGACGGTCAGGGGGACGGAGATGATGCCGTACTGCCGCATCGCCTGCTGCGGCAGATACGCAGTGGAATCGGCGACGACGGCGACCTTCCGGGACATGCCCAAGACATTACTGGGGAGCAGGCCGGCACGGCACTGCGGGCCGCGTCACACGGCGGCTGCGCGACAACCCCCGCGCCCCCTCACGCAGGGTCCGTCCGCCGCACCTTCTCGATCTTCGACAGCAGCGTCTGGAACGCGTCCTGCGTCATTTTCTGCGCCCCGGTGATCTCCCGCGGACGACCCGCCCCACCGGCATCAGCCCCACCGCCATCCGCCCGCCCGGCGTCCGCCTCCGCCTCCCCCGCCGTCTGCCGCGTCCAGTGCCGCAGCGCCCCGGCCTCCAGGTCGATCTGCGCCTGCAGATCGTCCAGCCCGTCCGCCTGCTCGTGCCGCGCCCGGTCCTGTACGGCCCAGCGCAGCGAATCCGCCGAATGACGGATGCGCTCCGCCCGCTGCCGCGCGTCGACCAGCCGCTCCGCGACGCGCGCCTTGTCGGGTTCGTGCTCCAGCTGCCGCAGCTCCGCGTCGAGCCGGCGCCCGTACCCGTGCAACTGGTCCAGCAGCCGCAGCGACTCCTGCACACCGGCGTCCCCGGGCGCCGCCGCCGTCAGCGCCCCGCGCGCGGAGTCGATCGACGTCCGCAGGCCGAGCCGGAGGGACGCGATCTCGCCGAGCGCGCCGGGCTGCGTGGCGCTGCGCACCTTCAACGAGGCCTCGGTGACCGAGCGCCGGGTGTCGGCGACCGTCCGCTCCACGCCCCGCTTCACCGCCCGCGTGGCCTTCACGACGGCGAGCACGCCGAGGACCACGAACGCCACGAACAGCAGCGCGATCAGCGCGAACGCGATCTCCACGGCTTCCCCTTCCGTCACCGGCCTCTTCTCCAGCGTAAACGGAAGAGGAAGGCCGAGGGTGCCCACGCGACCCTCGACCTTCCCCTAGGGAAGTCCCCTACAGCGGCTCAGACGACTCCAGCTACTCAGACGACTACAGCTGCTCAGACGACTACAGCTGCTCAGACGACGATGTTCACCAGCTTCGGCGCCCGCACGATCACCTTGCGGATCTCCGCCCCGCCCAGCGCGGCGACGATCGCCGGATCGGCCAGCGCCGCGGCCTCCAGCTCGGTGTCCGCGATCGACGGCGGCACCTCCAGCCGCGCCTTGACCTTGCCCTTGATCTGTACGACGCAGGTGACCGTCTCGTCGACGACGTACGCCGGGTCGGCCTCCGGGAACGTCTCGTAGACGACGGTCGAGCCGTGCCCCAGCCGCGACCACAGCTCCTCCGCGACGTGCGGGGCCAGCGGCGCGATCAGCTTCACCAGCGTCTCGGCGACGGTCCGCGGCACCCGGTCCAGCTTCACGACGTGGTTGTTCAGCTCCGTGATCTTGGCGATCGCGGTGTTGAAGCGCATCCCGGCCAGGTCCCCGGCCACCCCGTCGATGGCCTTGTGCATGACCCGCAGCGTGTCCTCGTCCGGCTCCTCGTCCACGACGGTGACGGCGCCCGTCTCCTCGTCGACGACGTTGCGCCACAGGCGCTGCAGCAGCCGGTACTGGCCGACGACGGCCCGCGTGTCCCAGGGGCGGGAGACGTCCAGCGGGCCCATCGCCATCTCGTACAGGCGCAGGGTGTCCGTGCCGTACTCGGCGGAGACCTCCTCCGGGGTGACGGTGTTCTTCAGCGACTTGCCGATCTTGCCCAGCTCGCGCTTGACCTTCACGCCCTCGAAGTAGAAGCCGTCCTCGCGCTCCTCGACCTCGGCGGCGGTCACCGGGAAGCCGCGGCTGTCGCGGTAGACGAACGCCTGGATCATGCCCTGGTTGATCAGCTTGTGGAACGGCTCGACGGACGAGACGTGCCCCAGGTCGTACAGGACCTTCGACCAGAAGCGGGCGTACAGCAGGTGCAGGACGGCGTGCTCGGCGCCGCCGACGTACAGGTCGACGCCGCCGGTCGTCTTGGCGGCGGTCGGGCCCATCCAGTAGCGCTCCAGCCCCGGGTCGACCAGCTGCTCGCTGTTCCTCGGGTCCAGGTAGCGCAGCTCGTACCAGCAGGAGCCGGCCCAGTTGGGCATCGTGTTGGTCTCGCGGCGGTACTTCTTCGGGCCGTCGCCCAGGTCCAGCGTGACGTTCACCCAGTCGGCGTTGCGCGACAGCGGCGTCTCCGGCTCGGTGTTCGCGTCGTCCGGGTCGAAGGTGCGGGGCGCGTAGTCCTCGACCTCCGGCAGCTCCAGCGGCAGCATCGACTCGGGCAGCGCGTGGGCGACGCCCTCCTCGTCGTACACGATCGGGAACGGCTCGCCCCAGTACCGCTGGCGCGAGAACAGCCAGTCGCGCAGCCGGAAGTTGACGGTGCCCTCGCCGATGCCCTGCTCCGCCAGCCAGTCGGTGATCTTCACCTTGGCGTCGGGGACGGTCAGCCCGTCCAGCATCCCGGAGTTGACGATCTTCGCTTCGTACGAGTTGAAGGCGTCGTCCCACTCCGCGGGGTCGGTGCCGCGGCCGTCCGTGGGCTCGACGACGCAGCGCATCGGCAGCTCGAAGGCGCGCGCGAAGGCGAAGTCGCGGCTGTCGTGCGCCGGTACGGCCATGATCGCGCCGGTGCCGTAGCCCATCAGCACGTAGTCGGCGATGAAGACGGGGATCTTCTCGCCGTTGACCGGGTTGACGGCGAACTCGCCGGTGAAGACGCCGGTCTTGTCCTTGGCCTCGGCCTGGCGCTCGACGTCGGACTTGGCGGCGGCCTGGCGGCGGTACTCGGCGACGGCCTCGGCCGGGGTGGCGTGCCCGCCCGTCCACACCTCGTGCGTGCCCTCGGGCCACGCCGCCGGGATGAACTTCTCCACCAGCGGGTGCTCGGGGGCCAGCACCATGTACGTGGCGCCCCACAGGGTGTCCTGGCGGGTGGTGAAGACGGTGATGTTCTCGCCGTCGATCGGGAAGTCGACGCGGGCGCCCTCGGAGCGGCCGATCCAGTTGCGCTGCTGCAGCTTGATCGCCTCGGGCCAGTCGACGGTGTCCAGGTCCGTCAGCAGGCGGTCGGCGTAGGCGGTGATGCGCATCATCCACTGGCGCAGGTTCGCCTTGAAGACCGGGAAGTTGCCGCGCTCGGAGCGGCCGTCGGCGGTGACCTCCTCGTTGGCCAGCACGGTGCCCAGGCCGGGGCACCAGTTGACCGGGGAGTCGGAGGCGTACGCCAGCCGGTACTCGCCCAGGACCTCGGCGCGCTCGATGCCGGACAGCTCGGCCCAGGGGCGGCCGTCGGGGGTCTGCTTCTCGCCGCGCTCGAACTTCTCGACCAGGGTCGCGATCGGGCGGGCGGTGTCCTGCTCCGCGTCGTACCAGGAGTTGAAGATCTGCAGGAAGATCCACTGGGTCCACTTGTAGTAGTCCGGGTCGATGGTGGCGAAGGAGCGCCGCCGGTCGTGGCCCAGGCCCAGGTGGGACAGCTGCTGCCGCATCGTGACCATGTTGGCCTCGGTGGTCACGCGCGGGTGCGTGCCGGTCTGTACGGCGTACTGCTCGGCCGGCAGGCCGAAGGCGTCGAAGCCCATGGTGTGCAGCACGTTCGCCCCGGTCATCCGCTGGTAGCGGGCGAAGACGTCGGTGGCGATGTAGCCCAGCGGGTGGCCGACGTGCAGTCCGGCGCCCGAGGGGTACGGGAACATGTCCATGATGAACTGGGTGCGGCGGTCCGAGTCCGGCTCGGCCTCGGCGTGGTACGTGCCGTTCTGCTCCCAGAAGTCCTGCCAGCGTGCCTCGATGTCCGCCGCCAGGGCGGCGGTGTAGCGGTGCGGGTTGGCTGCCGCCTCAGCAGCGGGGGTGCTCTCGCTCATCGTCCTTAAGCTCCATCGGGGTCGTCGTCTGCTCTGCGGATCTCATGGCTCCCGGTCACGGGCCGATCCGTGTCGGGGAATGAAAAAACCCCTCGCACAGGAGGGGACGCCGCGCTGAGGTGGTTCCTGTTCAGCGCGGCCCGCTAAGCAGAAGGCGTACGGCACGCATGGCGTCAGGGTACCGCAGGGCCGAAGCGGGGCGCATCGGGGTTCGCAGGGCGGACCACGGCCCGCGGGGCGGGCGATGGTACGCGTGATTCATGCGGTCCGGGTCCCACTTCGGGCGAAGCGCGCCGGGGTCCGCCGCCCGGCGGATACGTTGCCGCGCCATGCGGGCCTTCCTCGATTACGCGGCGGGGGTGCTGGCGCTCGTCCTGCTGACGGCGTCGGTGTGCTGGGGCGTGCTGGCGGGGCTGCTGCCCGCCACCGGCCTGCGGCTGCTGGCCCAGCGGCTGCACGGCGCGTGCGGTGCGGCGGCCCTGGCGTGCGCCGCGGCGCACGGGGCGGTGAAGACGGCCGCGGGGCGGCTGGACCTGGGCGGTACGGGGCACGCGGTGCTGCTGGGCCTGGGCTTCGCCGCGGTCGCCCTGCTGGGCGTGGCGGCGGTGACGGGGCTGCTGCGGGGTGCCCTGGCCGGGCGGGGGCGGGTGTCGCTGGCGTGGCGGGCGCTGCACGCGGCGGCTTACCCCGCGTGGTGTCTGGCGCTCGTGCACGGGTTGAAGGCGGGCCGTCCCCCGGCGGGGTGGGTGACGGGGGCGTACGCGGCGTGCCTGGGGCTGGTCGCGGTGGGCGTGGCGATGCGGCTGGCGGCGCGAGGGCGTGCGGTGCGGCGTGCGGGCCGCCACGGGGGCGCGGTGGCGGTCGCGGGTCCGCCGGGGCCGCGTCCGGCGGCGGCGGCGCTGCCCGCGCCGGGGATCCGTCTGCTGGGGGCGGGGGACGCCGTACGGGCCCGGCTGCCGGGGGCGGGGGACGCCGTACGGACCCGACTGCCGGAGGCGGGGGACGCCGTACGGCCTGAGCCTCCGCCGTAACCCCGGGGCTCGCGACGCGAGAGTGCGCCGGTCGCCCAGACCGCGAAGGGGCACCCCCGCAGCCAGCACCCGACCGACCCCCGCCGCCCCAGGAACCGACCACCCCCGGAGCCGCACATGACCCCCCTCCCCCGCGTCCGCGCGCTCGGCGTTCCCCGCCTCACCGCGGGCCTCGCCCCCGGCACCGCGCTGTCCCTGCGCGACCACCACCGCACCCACGGCAGCCTGCCCCGTCTCGACGCCCGGGCGCTCGTCGCGCTCGCCGAGGAGACCGGGCTCCGCGGCCGGGGTGGCGCGGCGTTCCCCGTCGCGCGGAAGCTGCGGGCCGTGGCGGCGTATGCCGGTCCGCGGGGCGTGATCGTCAACGGCTGCGAGGGCGAACCCGCGTCCCGCAAGGACGCCGTGCTCCTCTCCCTCGCCCCGCACCTCGTCCTGGACGGCGCCCGGCTCGCCGCCCGGGCACTCGGCGTACGCGGCGTGACGGTGGGCGTCACGCGTCCGGAGGCGGAGCGGGCCGTACGGCGCGCGCTCGGGGACCGCCGGATGCGCGGGCACGTGGTCCGGCTGCCCGAGCGGATGGTCTCCGGCGAGGCGTCGGCGCTGCTGAGCGCGGTGCGCGGAGGACGGCCGCTGCCGCACGGGCGGCGGGTGCACGCCGCCGAGGAGGGCGTGCTGCTGGCCAACACCGAGACGTACGCGCAGCTCGCCGTGGCGGCGCGGCTCGGGGCGGAGCGGTACGGGGCGGGCACCCTGCTGCTGACGGTGTCCGGCGGGGTGCCGGAGGCGGCGGTGGTGGAGGTTCCGGTCGGCGCCCCGCTGGCGTACGTACTGCACGCCCTCGGCGCGGATCCGGGACTGCCGGGCGTGCTCGTCGGCGGCTACCACGGAGCGTGGCTGGGTGCGGAGGCTGCGCGCGATTGCGTGCTCTCCCCTTCCGCGCTCCCTCTCGGCGCGGGTGCCGTGCTCCCTCTTCCCGCCGCGACCTGCCCGCTGGGCGAGACGCTGAGGGTGGCCCGTTGGCTGGCGGCGGAGTCGGCGCTGCAGTGCGGTCCGTGCCGCCTCGGCCTGCCGGCCCTGGCGGCGTCCCTCGAGGCGACGCTGCGGGGCGCCGCTCCGGCGCCGGTGGAGGCCGGGTACGGGCTGCGCGGCCGGGGGGCGTGCAAACACCCGGACGGCGCGGCCCGTTTCGTCCTCTCGGCGCTCTCCGTCTTCACGGACGACCTGGCCGCGCACGCGCTGTCCGGCGGCTGCGGTCGCCCGGTGCGGGAGTCGCTCCCGCTCCCCGGACCGCCGACGGCCACCGCCCGCCTCACGGTGGACTGGACGCTCTGCGAGGCCCACGGCCTGTGCGCCGATCTGCTCCCCCTCTCCCCGGACGGCTACCCGTCCACCACCTCCACCCCGCTCCCGCCCGAACTGAGGGACCGCGCCCGCCAGGCGGTCCGCACCTGCCCGGCGCTGGCACTGCGCCTGGAAAGGCAGGGCTGACGACGCGGCACCGGAGGACGCGGCGCGCTCCGCCGGCGGGGCCGCCGTAGCGGAGTGATCCGTTCACCCGCCCCGGATGGTCATGTACACGTATTCTTCCGTGTCGTTCCGCAGTCGACCGACAGGGGGATCATGCGTTACTCGTCCATACCCGCCGGGATACGCCGGGCGTGCGGCGTCGCACTCGGCGTCGCCGGAGTCATCGGCGGGCTGCTGGTGCCTGCCGGGACCGCCCACGCGGCGACCGTGCCCACCGGGCCGGTCTTCAACAAGCCCACCGGCACCACCGCCGAGCAGGAGGCCATCCGCAGCCAGGTACGGAGCGTCGTCGCCAACGCCGACGCGGGCTCCATCGTGCGGCTCGCGATGTACCACCTGTGGGACGACACCGTGGCCAACGACCTCGTCGCGGCGAAGGACCGCGGGGTCAGCGTCCGGGTCGTACTGGATCACAGCACGCTCGACTACCCGTCGTCGTACAACATCCTCAAGGCCGCCCTGGGCACCGCCACGGGCAGCGCGAACTGGGTCAAGCTCTGCACCGACGGCAGCTCCTGCCTCGGCCCGGCGGGCACCGGCATCAACCACAACAAGTACCTGCTGGCCAGCAGCATCGGCGGCGGCGCCCAGACGAACGTGGTGGCCCAGCTCACCTCGAACCTGACGCCCTCGAACTACAGCCGCTACTGGAACAGCTCCGTCACCGTGGCGGGGAACGCCGACCTGTACAACGGCTACGTCGCGTACTTCAACAAGCTCCAGGCCGAGAACCGCGGCGCCTGGACCTACACCTACGGCAACGCGGGCGACTACAAGTACTACTTCTTCCCCCGCGCCGGCAGCGACGCGACCACCGACACCGTGGTGAACGCCCTGGACAACGTGACCTGCAACTACACCTCCGGCGGGGTGGCGAAGCGGACCACGATCCACATCGCGATGCTGAAGATCACCCGGCAGGCCGTGGCCGACAAGCTCAACTCCCTGGCCGGCTCCGGCTGCCTGATCGACATCGTCTACAGCGAGACCGACTCCGGCACCTGGCCCGTGCTCCACCGCACCGGCATCACCAACCGCTGCTACCAGCACGACCACGACGCGGACACCTCGACCCCGAACCGCATCGTCCACTCCAAGAACTGGCTGATCAACGGCATGTACGACGGCGTCGTCGGCACGTACATGTGGACCGGCAGCCACAACTTCTCGGGCCCCGCGCTGCGCAACAACGACGAGGCCATGCTGAAGATCACCAACAGCTCCGTCCACGCCGCGTTCGAGGCGAACTTCCAGGCGGTCCGCGCCGCGGCCGTCCCCGGAACGAGCGACAACGTCACGGTCTGCAAGACGGAGAGCTGACGGCTCTCGCGGGCGGCGGCGTCCCGTAGGGTGCCCCCGTGAGTGACTCGCCATGGCCCGAGGACGCGGGCGCGGTGCGGCCGGAGGACGCGACGGAGATCCTGCCCCGGATGGCGCCGGGGCCCCCGCCGCCGTCCGCGCCCCCGCCCGCGCCCCGGGAGACCACCGCGGTGCTGCCGCCGATGGACTTCGGTCCACCGACGCCGCCGCGCGCGCGTTCCGGCCCTCCGAAACGCACCCTCATCGCCGCGGCGGCCATCGCCGTCTGCGCCGCCGCCGGACTCGGCATCGGCGCGCTCGCCTCGGACGGGGAGGACACGGCGCCGCCGGCGCGGGCGGACAAGGCCACCAAACCGGCCACCGCGTCGCCGAGCCCCGAAGCCTCCGCGAGTACGCCCCCGCCGTCCCCGACGGGTCCGCCGCCGGTGCTCGGCGGCCCGTACCTGATGGTCAGCGCGGACACCGGGCTGGCGGCCGACGTCGCCGGGGTCTCCGTCGCCGACGGCGCCCCCGTGATCGCGTTCCAGCGCCTGGGCGCGCCCAACCAGCAGTGGACGCTCGCCGACGCGGGCGCCGGCCTGGTGCAGATCAAGGCCGTCCACTCCGGCATGTGCCTGCAGTCCGACGGAGCGGTCCCGAACGCACCGGTCGTACAGCAGACATGCGCCCAGGCGGACACCCAGCGGTGGCGACTCACCCCGGACGGCGGCGGCTTCGCCCTCTCCCCGTCCGGCTCGGCACAGACCCTCGGCATCGGCCCGGCGGACGCACAGGGCCTGACCCCGCTCCAGCTGCAGCAGCCGGGCGCCGCCGGGCAGCGGTGGACGCTCTCCACACCCTGAGAAACGGCAGGAAACGCCGGAACGACAAGATCCCATCCGATCGAACCGATCGAATGGGATCTTCGTTTACGTGGAGCTAAGGAGAATCGAACTCCTGACCTCTTGCATGCCATGCAAGCGCTCTACCAACTGAGCTATAGCCCCGGGCTTCCGTCGCGGTCCCCCGCTTCGGCTTCGCCTACTTTACACGACCCGGGACGGGCCGGATGACCACCGAGTGACGAGGTCAGGGGCCTACGCCGTGGCGAAGGAGTAGAAGCGTTTCAGCGTGCAGTGCTCGTCCAGGAGGCGGCCGTAGATCGGCTCGCCCTCCAGCTCGCGGTACGTCTCGATCGGGTCGCCCTTGATGATCAGCGCCCGGGCGCACTCCTCGCACCAGTACTGGAAGTCGGGGTTCAGCGGCTCCATGTCGCGCACGATCGGGGTGCCGTTGCCGCACCAGTCGCACTTCCGGCTGTGAGCCCCCATCACTCAGCTCCAGCTATGGCCGCAGGCCGTGCACACATACGTCACTCCGCCGTTGTCGCCGAGCACCTGGGCGACATGTGTCGAACCGCACGCCGGGCACTGCAGGGCAGCCCCGGTCGCCGCTTGGGCGGAGGCGGGGGGCTGCCCGAGCCGTACGTGGGCATCGCTCTGCCGCATGTGGCAGACCCCTCCCTCCGGGTGCTCGTCCCCAACCCGCCGGGAAGGATTCTGCCACGCCACGGGCTCCAGGTCAGCGGCGCGGGACGGGCGAACGCCGGAGCATCCCGGCCACCACGCCCACGGCCGCGGTGGCGCCCAGTGCGATCGCGCCCGCCCACTGCGCGCTGCCCGAGCTCTGCGGTGTCATCCCGGTCAGCTGGTGCAGGTAGAGGGTGCCGATCGTGGCGACGCCGACGAGGATGCCCAGCTGGGCGGCCGTGACCAGCAGGCCGCTGGCGTGCGGGGCGTCCGCGGGGTCGACGGTGGCCAGGGCGAGGGTGAGGTTGGTGTTGAAGGCGAAGCCGAGGCCCGCGCCGACCCCGATCCCGCCCGCGAAGAACGCCGGCCCCGTGCCGTCACCCGACTTCAGCGCCAGGCCGACCGTGACGAACGACACCGCCGCCAGCGCGAAGCCCAGCGGGATCAGCCCCGGCCACCACCGCCGCGGCAGCCGCTGCCAGGTCAGGCCCACCGCCCCGAAGGCCAGCGCGGTCGGGACGAAGGACAGGCCCGTGCGCTGGGCGCTGTAGCCGAGGCCGCTCTGCAGATGCAGGGTGAGGATCAGCAGGAAACCGCCGTTCGTCGACATCGACAGCACCGTGCGCACCAGCGCCACCGGCATCCGGCCGGCCCGCAGGACGCGCGCCGGGAAGAGCGGTGCTCCGCCGCGCCGGCCCAGCCGGGACTCGTAACCGGCGAAGACGGCGACCAGCACCGCGCTCGCGGCGAGCGAGAACCAGCCCCACAGCGGCCAGTCCAGCTCCTCCCCGAGCACCAGCGGCACGGTGAACAGCGACACCGCCAGCCCCAGCAGCACCAGGCCGCCCCGGTCCAGCACGTCCCTCGCCCGGGCCGCGGCGCCCGGCTCGTCGTGCGGGAGCAGCTTGGCGCCGAGGACCATCAGCGCCAGGCCGATGGGCACGTTGACCAGGAACACCGGCCGCCAGCTGGTGCCCAGCAGATCGGCGCTGACCAGGATGCCGCCGACGATCTGCCCGGCCGCGGCGCCGACGGCGAGGACCGCGGAGTACGCGCCGAGCGCCCGGACCCGGGCCGCGCCGGTGAAGTTGCGCTGGATGAGGCTCAGCACCTGCGGGATCATGATCGCGGCACCGACGCCCTGCACCAGCCGGAAGGCGATCAGCTCGCCGGTGCCCTGCGCCAGACCGCAGGCCAGCGAGGCGAACGTGAAGACCGTCACCCCGGCCAGGAACATCCGCCGGTGACCGAGCAGTCCGCCCAGCCGGGCGCCGGTGATGAGCAGCACGGCGTACGTGATCGTGTAGCCGGCGATGATCAGCTGGAGCTCGGAGCCGGACGCGCCCAGCTCCGCGCTGATCGTCGGGGCGGCGACGTTGACGATGAAGACGTCGAGCAGCGCCATGAACTGCCCGGTGAGCACGATGGCGAGCATCCACCCGGTGCGTGGGGGCGGCACGGCCGGGGCGTTGTCGGTGGGATGGGCTTTACTGGCTGCACGGGGAGCACCCGGCAGTTCCGTCACGGGAGTTGACTGCGTCGTATCGGTCATGGGACGAGCCTGGCCCCGGACCGGTACCGGTAACGAGAGCCCGTCGATGCTGGTACTGACAGCACCTGGCAAGCCCGCCGGTCCGCGGTCACCCTGAGGAGGTGAGCAGCACCGTGTCACGAGCGTCCGCCCGCCGCCGACCCGAGCTGGCGGCCTTCCTGCGCAGCCGCCGGGCCAGGGTCACCCCGGCGGACGTCGGCATGCCGCCCGGGCTGCGCAGACGTACGCCGGGCCTGCGCCGCGAGGAGGTCGCCCAGCTCTCCGGGGTGGGGGTGACCTGGTACACCTGGCTGGAGCAGGGCCGCGACATCAACGCCAGCCCGCAGGTGCTGGACGCGGTCGCCCGTACGCTGCGGCTGGACACGGCGGAGCGCGAGCATCTGTACGACCTGGCGGGCGTGGCGTTCACGGCCGGACCGGAGGGGCACGCGGACTCCGTGACGCCGGAGATCCAGCGGATCATCGACGATCTGGGGACGCTGCCGGCCGCGGTGTACAACGCGCGTTACGACGTACTGGCGACGAACGCCGTCTACCGCACGCTCTTCCCCACCGTCGGCATGAGCACCGGCGCGGACCGCAACGTGCTGTGGCACCTGTTCACCGCCCGTGCCTGCTGCTGCACGATGGTCGAGCGCGAGACGGAACTGCCCATGCTGGTGGCCACGTTCCGCGGGGCGTACGGCAGACATGTCGGCGAGCCGCGCTGGGAGGGCCTGATCCGGCGGCTGTGCACGGCCAGCGACTACTTCGCACAGCTGTGGGCCAGCGGCGACGTCGCCCCGCCGGGCGCACGCGTCAAAATCATCCAGCACGCCTCGGTGGGGCTGCTGAACTGCACCACGCAGTCCCTCTCGGTCGCGGGCACACCGGAGGCCCGGATCGTGGTGTACGTCCCCGCCGACGCGGAGTCCCACGACCATCTCGGCACCCTGCGCACGCTGTCGGACCCGCTGGTGGGCTGCCCGGTGCACGCGCGGCCGCTGTCGGTCGAGCTCGAGCGCCAGGCGGCGCGGAAGGGGTGACGGGACCCCGGACTCCGGCATGGAGGGGGCCGAGGACACCGGAGACGTTCCCCAGAAGGTCACCTTCCGTTGGGGAAGCCGGACCGGGGCGACTGCCTAGGGTGGCCGTGGCATCCGGCGCCATGCGCCGCCATAGCGCCGCCCGCCGCCTCCACCGCACGCGAAAGGGACGCCCATGCCAGGTACGCCCGCCCCCGAGGCGCACTCCACCGGATTCCAGCGACGCACCCTGATGCGCGGCGCCGCCCTGGCGGCCGCCGCGTCCGTGCCGTTCCAGGCCCTCGCCGCCCGGACGGCCGCCGCCGAGCAGGCACGGTTCGACTTCGACGCGGGCTACGGTCCGATCAGCCCGGTCAGGGACCAGACGACGGGCCTGGAACTGCTGGCGCTGCCGCGCGGGTTCGAGTACGTCTCGTACGGCTGGACCAACGACCCGATGGACGACGGCGCGCCCACGCCGAGCGCCCACGACGGCATGGCCGCCTTCCGCTACGGCGACCGGGTGCACCTCGTCCGCAACCACGAGCGGGGCGCCGGCGCCGCGTTCACCGCGCCCGCCTACAACCGGGCCGCCGGCGGCGGCACGACGACCCTGGTGTTCGACCCGGACGCCGGCCAGTGGCTGGAGTCGTACGGCAGCCTGGGCGGCACCATCCGCAACTGCGCGGGCGGGCCCACCCCCTGGAACACCTGGCTGACCTGCGAGGAGACCTTCGGCACCGTCGAGGGCACCCGGCACGGCTACATCTTCGAGGTGGCCTCCGAGGGCAAGGGCGACCCCACGCCGCTGACGGCGATGGGCCGCTTCAACCACGAGGCGATAGCCGTCGACCCGGCGACGGGCTACGTCTACGAGACGGAGGACCGCGGCGACGCGTCCCTCTACCGCTTCCGGCCCGCGGTCCCCGGCCAGTTGTCCAAGGGCGGCACGCTGGAGGCGCTGCGCATCGGCGCGGCCACCTACGACACCCGCCTGGACGGCGCGCGCTCGTACGGCACGGTGTCCTGGGTGCCCGTCGGCACGGTGGACCCGGACGCCGACACGGTGCGCGCGCAGGCCCAGGCGAACGGCGCGGCCGTCTTCAGCCGGCTGGAGGGCGCCTGGTACGGCAACGGGCGCGTGTACGTGATCACCACGGACGGCGGACCGGTGCGCCAGGGCCAGGTCTTCGAACTCGACCCGGCCACGGACGAGTTCCGCGCGCTGTACGCCTCCCCCGCGGCGGAGGTCCTCAATAACCCCGACAACATGTGCGTGAGCCCGCGCGGCGGCCTGGTGCTCTGCGAGGACGGCGGCGGGCTGGAGTACGTCCACGGCCTGACGACCGACGGCGAGATCTTCCGCTTCGCGAGGAACAACGTCGACCTGCGGGCGGGCACCGCCGGCAAGAACGTCGCCGCGGCGGACCACACCGGCTCGGAGTGGGCGGGCTCGGTCTTCGAACCGAGGAACGGCAACTGGCTCTTCGTGAACATCCAGACCCCCGGCATCACCTTCGCGATCACCGGCCCCTGGCGCCAGGGCGGCCTCTGAGCCCGCCCGCAGCGGTGCGCGCCGTCCCACGCCCGGGCGAAGGCGATCCGCGCCGCCGCGGACTCCGACGCCCAGATCATCAACATGTCCGAGGCCGGCACGGTGTACGACGGGT
>NZ_JBFAXR010000091.1:0-34676 GCF_040680895.1 Streptomyces sp. NPDC051940
CCTCGTTGGCATCACCGGATGGCAGGAAGAGCGCGTCCACGTCGTCGATTGGCCGGCAATCGAGGCTGAACTCGGCACGGCGTTGCTCGGTGGTTCCGGCGGGCAGACTGGCGTACGGCAGGCGCCGCCGGGAGGGCCGGGGGCCACGGCGGTAGAGGAGCTGCGGGAATGTCCATCCGGGGCTGGCTGGTGTCCGGGCTGCGGGGGCTGGCACTGGCCGTGATCGGGTTCGCCGGGTCCGTGGTGCTGTTCGTCCTCACCGTGGTCTCGCTCGTCCTGATCGTGGCCGGGGTCGGCGCGATCACCACCCCCTGGGTGCTGACCGCGCTGCGCGGCTGGGCGAACCGGCGGCGGGAGCTCGCCGCCGCGTGGTGCGGGGTGCGGATCCCGGCCGCGTACCGGCCCTTTCCGGACGACATGCGGCGCGGGGTGATCGGGCATCTGGAGAAGCTGAGCCTGATGCTGAAGGACCCGGCGACGTGGCGGGACGTCCGCTGGCTGCCCGTCGACATGACGGCGGGCCTGGTCACCGCGGTACTGCCGGCGCTGCTCGTGTTCTATCCGGTGGAGGGCTACGTCATCGCGGCCGGCCTGTGGCGCGTCTTCGTCCACGACGGCGAGGTCGGCTACTGGTACGGCTTCGTCCCGGTCAGCGGCCAGCTCTCCGCGCTCTTCGCGGCCCTCCTCGGCACGGCGCTCGCACTCGTCGGCATGCGGGTCAACCCGGCGCTCCTGAAGGCTCACTTCCGCCTCGTCCGCGCCGTCCTCGCCCCGCGCCGGGTGGAACTCAGCGCCCGCGTCGAACGGCTGGCCGCCACCCGTACCGACGCGGTCGACGTCTCCGCGGCGGAGCTGCGCCGTATCGAACGCGATCTGCACGACGGCGCGCAGGCGCGGCTCGTCGCGCTCGGGATGAGCCTCGGGACCATCGAGGCGCTGCTGGAGAAGGACCCCGAGGAGGCCCGGGCACTGCTCGCCAGGGCGCGCAGCGACTCCGCGGAGGCGCTGACCGAACTGCGCGACCTGGTACGGGGCATCCATCCGCCGGTACTCGCGGAACGCGGCCTCGGCGACGCGGTCCGCGCCCTCGCGCTGCGGCTGCCGCTGCCGGTCGAGGTCTCGGTGGACCTGCCGGGGCGGGCGGCGGCGCCCGTCGAGTCGGCGGCGTACTTCGGTGTCAGCGAGATCCTGACCAACGCCGTCAAGCACGCGGACGCGTCGCGGATCTGGCTCGACGTGTCGTACGCCGGCGGCGTGCTGCGCACCGTCGTCACCGACGACGGGCGCGGCGGCGCGGACCCGTCGGGGCCCGCCCTGCCCGGGGAGGGCTCGGGGCTGCGCGGGGTCGCGCGCCGACTCGGTACATTCGACGGCGTCATGGCCGTCGACAGCCCCGCCGGCGGTCCCACGAAGGTGACGATGGAGATCCCGTGCGTGTTGTCCTCGCCGAAGACCTCTTCCTCCTCCGGGACGGACTAGTCCGGCTGCTGGAGGCGTACGACTTCGAGATCGCCGCGGCCGTCGACAACGGACCCGAACTGGCCCGCGCCCTCGACACCCTGGCGCCCGACGTGGCCGTCGTGGACGTCCGCCTCCCGCCGTCCTTCACGGACGAGGGCCTCCAGTGCGCCCTGGCCGCCCGCGCGGCCCGCCCCGGCTTCCCGGTCCTCGTCCTCTCCCAGCACGTCGAACAGCTCTACGCCCGCGAGCTCCTGGCGGACGGCTCCGGCGGCGTCGGCTACCTGCTGAAGGACCGGGTCTTCGACGCGGACCAGTTCATCGACGCGGTCCGCCGCGTGGCCTCCGGCGGTACGGCGATGGACCCGCAGGTCATCTCGCAGCTCGTGGCCCGCCGTACGGCCCAGGACCAGCCGATCACACGGCTCACGCCGCGGGAGCGCGAGGTGCTGTCGCTGATGGCCGAGGGCCGGTCGAACGCGGCGATCGCGGCCCAGCTGGTGGTCACGGAACGGGCGGTGGCCAAGCACACGTCGAACATCTTCGGGAAACTGGACCTCCCCCCGTCGGACGACGACAACCGCCGCGTCCTGGCCGTCCTGGCCTACCTCGACGGGGGCGGAACGCAGGGCTGACGCCCGCGGCCGGGACGAGGGGCACACCCAGCCCGTGACCGCACTCGCGGACGCGGGGTGACCATCCGACGATTCACTCGTTCTACGTACCGTGGAAACGCAGCCGCCTCCCACCCACCCGAACCCCGCCGCGCCGTCCGTCGACCTGGAACAGGCCGAGGCCGCCCTGGTCACGCACTACCCGCGGCTCACCCGCCTCGCGTACCTCGCGCTGCCCGCGTCCCTGGGACGCGCCCGGCGCGTGCTGAGCGCCCACGCCGTGGTGCAGCGCGCCCTGCCGCGCGGCAGGACCAGCGGCGACGGTCCGGGGGAACGGATCCCCGCGCAGCGCCGCGCGGCGGGAGAGCAGGCCCCCGACCCGGCCTACGCGTACGTCAGGCTCCGGGTACTCGCGGCCGTCCTGGAACAGGACGGCCCCCGTGGACGGTTCGGGCTGCCGAAGCGCGCCCAGCTCCCCCCGCCCCTCCCGAGGGTCTGGGGACTGCGGCTCTTCCCCCGCTCCGGCGGCTCGGACGAACTCGCCCTGGACCAGTCCCTGTCCGCCCTGTCGGCGGCCGCCCGCGCCGCGTTCGTACTGCGCGGCCTGGAGGGACTGGACGACAGGGACATCCGCCGCCTCCTGACGGCCGCGGGCGCGCCGGACGCCCGCGCCGCGGTCGCCGAGGCGGACGGCACGGAGCCGCCTGCCGACCTCGAGCAGCTGCTGCTCTCCCCGGAGTTCGACCCGTGCGTGCTGCAGGCCCGCCCCACCGACCTGATGCGCCGCCGCCAGCACACCCGCGCGGCGCTCGCGGCGGCCGCCGCGCTGGCGGCCTGCGGCGCGCTGCTGGGGCTGCCGGGCGACGTCCTCGGCGGACCGGACGACGCGGCGGCCCCGCCGTACGCACGCAACGAGTTCGCGCAGGCGGCCCTGGAGCCGGAGCGCCTCGCGCAGGCCGGCCGGGACGACTGGCGCGTCACGGCACGCCCCGACTTCGCCGCGTGGCCGGCGCGGGGCGGCCGGGTGAAGGACGACACGCTGCTGTCGCGGGCGCTGCGGGTGTGGGCGCGGCCCAGCACCCGGGTAGCGCTGTCGGCGACGCCCGGTACCGCGTCCGGTCCGCCGGCCGGTCCGCCGCAGCTGCTGTACGCGGGGGACCTCGGCGGGGTGACGGTCGTCGTCTTCCACGACGGGCTGCGGATCGTGCGGTACGCCGAGCCGAAGGGCGATCCGGCGTCCGGGGTGGCGCTGGACTTCGCCCGTACGGACGGGGCGGACGCGTCCTCCGCGACGGCGCTGGTGCTGCAGCGGTCGGGTGACAGGGTCCGCTATCTGACGGCCCCCTGGGTCGCCGGGGTCGCCGTGCGCGACCTGCTGCGCCCGGGCGCCGCCGCGAAGCCCGTGTCCCGGGCCCCGGACGGGGTGACGGCGCTGGTCGAGTCGCCGGCGACGGCGAAGGAGTGCGGGGCGTGGTCCGCGCTGGAGCTGCGGATGCGGCCGGCGGCCGGGGCGGGTCCCCGACTGGTCACGGACCTGGGCGAGCTGACCCCGGCCGGGCTGACGTACGGCGCGCCCGCGTCGGCGGTCGCCCCCGCCGGCGCGCCGGCCCGTACGGCGTGGTCCCGTACGGCCTGCGGCCTCGGCCAGCTCCGCGCGGCGGGCGTCCGCGAGGTGAACGCCTGGACGTTCGCCGACCAGGACCTGCCGGACGAGGCCGGGACGGCGGCGTGGATCTGCACCCGGGCGGAGACCTGGCGCGGCTCGGGCACGCGGGTGCTGGCGCAGTTCCAGCCGCCGGGCGAGGGGCAGGCCGTCGTCACGTCGACGGCGGCGGACACCACCGCCTGCGGGGTACGCGAGCCTTCGGCGCTCGCGGGGGTGCTCTGGCAGTCGTCGGCGGGCCGGTGGTACGTACTGGCCGCCGGTAGCCGCGACGTCGCCTCGATCACGGCCAGGGGCGGCGTCAGCTCCACGGCCCCCGGCAGATACCTCGCCGTACGGGCCGCGCAGGGGGCACGGGCGGAGCTCAGCGCGACGCTCCAGGACGGCTCGACGTTCGAGGCGGTCCGCTGAGAGGTGCCGGATCCGGATGCCGCCGCCCTGCGGAGCCCCTAAACGGCGGGCTCCTGCACGGGATCCCGGGAGTCCGGGTGATCCGGGTCGTCGGCCGGGGCAGCGGCACGCAGCGCCGCCTCGACCCGGCGGTTGCCGGTCATGGTCGCGGTGACCGCGGTCATGGTGAGGAGGAGGCCGGCGGCGGCGTAGAGCGGGGTGCGTACGTCGTAGGCGGTGGCCAGCCAGCCGCCGAGGAAGGCGCCGAACGGGGCGGCGCACATGGCCAGCATGCGGGAGGTGGAGGCGACCCGGCCCATCAGCTGGGCGGGGACGATCGCCTGCCGCAGGGAGGGGCCGAGCACCATCGTGGCGCCCATGCCCGCTCCGCAGACGGCGAGCGCGAGGCCGGCGACGTACGGGTTCGGGGCGGCGGCGAGGCCCAGGATGGCGAGTCCCTCGACCGCGGCC
Organism: Streptomyces sp. NPDC051940; assembly: GCF_040680895.1. Classification (NCBI taxonomy): domain Bacteria; kingdom Bacillati; phylum Actinomycetota; class Actinomycetes; order Kitasatosporales; family Streptomycetaceae; genus Streptomyces; species Streptomyces sp. NPDC051940. Next base: position 4,597 of record NZ_JBFAXR010000091.1, read on the forward strand.
GTGCAGGTCAGCGCGGTGCCGGTGCCGAGTCGCCGGCCGAGGAAGGAGGCGACGCCCGCGCCGAGCAGACCGCCGGTGGCCTCCGCCGTGAGGAGCAGGCCGAAGCCGTAGGTGTCGATGCCGAGTCGATCGTGGGCGAAGAGCGCGAGGACGGTCTCCACGGCGAGGAAGGCGATGTTCCCGACCGCCGGACGCAGCGCGAGCCCGAGCAGCAGCTGGTCCCGGAAGACGTACGAGGCGCCGGCCCGCGCCTGCCGCAGCAGCGACTCACGGGCCTGCGGTACGGGCCGGGGTGCGGCGGGCAGCGACCGTACGAGCAGCGCGGAGAGCGCGAACGAGACCGCGTCGGCGAGCAGCGGAACCGCCCGCCCGAGCGCCAGCAGGGCACTGCCCGCGGGCGGCCCGGCGAAACCGGACGCGGCGGTCTGGGTGCCGCGCAGGCGGGAGTTGGCGCGCTCCAGGAGCGCGGGGTCGCGGCCGAGCAGATCCGGCAGATAGGCCGTGGCGGCCGTGTCGAAGAAGAGTCCGCCGAGGCCCAGGAGGAAGGCGACGGCCGCGAGCAGCGGAATGCTCAGCACGTCCAGCGCGGCCGCTGCCGCGGGTATCGCGAGCAGCACCGCACGCGCCGCGTCGGTGACCCACATCGTGCGGCGGCGGTCCCAGCGGTCCACGAGGGCTCCGCCGAGCACGCCGAAGAGCAGCCACGGCAGCGTTCCGGCGGCCGTGACGACGGCGAGCGCCATCGGATCCCGGGTCAGCGTCAACGCGAGCAGCGGCAGCGCGGCATGGGTGACCCCGTCACCGAGCGAGGAGACCGTCTGCGCGGTCCACAGCCGGCCGAACCCGGTCGGCAGGTTCCGTACGTCTGAGGTCACTTGGCGTCCCCTTCGGCGTGCCCGCGCGATGCGGGGTGGAACAGTGCGAAGACGAGTGAGGTGTCCGGCAGCGACGGATCGGAGAGCGCCCGGTACTCCTCCGCCAGGGCCTGCAGCCGCGCCCCCAGCTCCGCGAACTGCGCGTCGGTGAGCCGCAGATGGGTCATCCCCACATGCCGCTCGCCCTCGGCGGGCGCGGCCTCCAGGTCCGCCAGCGCGTGCCGCATCAGCACGTCCGGGGCCCCCTCCCCCGGATCGGGCAGCACGATCGCCCGCGCGGCCATGGCGTAGTACCGCTCGGTGACGCCCCGGACCTTCCGCGTCCGCACCACCTTCACGAGGCCGGCCCGCTCCAGCAGCCGTACGTGATAGCTGGAACTCCCCTTCGCAAGCCCCACACGCTGGGCGATCTGCGTGATCGTCGCGGGCTCGAAGCGAAGCACGGCCATGATCCGGTGCCGCGTGAGACTGGAAACGGCGCGAAGTTGCTCGTCGGTGGTGACGTGGAACGCCTCGGGAAGATCGTCATCAGACACGCCCGCAATGGTCAACGATCCTTGACCATTGCGCAAGGGGTTTCACGCGAACTTCCGCCGGGCGGGCCGGGGATGGCGCGGTCCGCCGCGCGCGGTGCGGTTCGGCGCGAAGCGTCCGGCCACGTCGGCGCCTCCGGCGCGATTCGGCGCTCCGCGCCTCAGTCCTCGGACGCCGGACGGGCTGTCAGGGCGCCTTCGCCGGCGGAGCCGTCCGCCGGGCGGGCGCATGGAGCCGTACCCGCCCAGGGCGCCGACAGGCGCCGTGCAAGGATCGGGCCCATGATCACGCTCCGCCCCGCCACCGATACCGACCTTCCCCTTCTCGTCCGGCTTCGGGATGACGCCGCCCGGTGGATGATCCGGCAGGGCATCCAGCAGTGGCGGCCCGGGGATTTCGGGGAGGAGCACTTTCGGCGGGTGAGGGAGTACGGGGAGGTGTGGGTCGCGGAGGCCGGGGCCGCGGACGCCGGGGGTGTCGGGGCCGCGGTCGCGGAGGACAGGCCACGCCCCGTTATCGGAGCGTTCGAGTTGTGGTGGGAGGACGAGGACGCGTGGGGGGTGCAGCCTCCCGTCGCCGGGTATGTGCACCGGCTGATGGTGGACCGCGAGGTCGCCACCCCCGGCGCCGGGCGGCTGCTGCTGGGCGCCGCGGAGCGCCGGGTTGCCGAGACCGGGCGGGAGCTGGTCCGCCTGGACTGCCTGGCGACGAACGAGCGCCTCAACGCGTACTACGAGAACGCCGGATACCGGGCCGTCGGCCACAAGTCGGGCAAGCCGCAGGCCGGCGGCCCTCCGAGGTCGTTCACCCTGCGGGAGAAGTCCCTGACCGCCAAGTCCCCGACGGACGAGTCCGTACACGAGTGAGGTGCCCCCTCACCCGTGCGACATCCCGCGGCGCCGCCGAACGCGCCGCGCACGGTGGGGAGGAGGCCGCCCTGTTCATGGGCCTCCTCGATGAGTTCGAAGGACATCGCCGAGATCAGCACGCCGGAGCCGAAGGCCATGATGAGCGCGAAGGCGCCACATGCGCCCCCTTCCCCGTCGACGTGCGGCCGACCAGGCTGAGCCACCCCGTACCGGACCCCGGTGGAAAGCAACCCGTCCGAGCGCCACCAGCACGTATCCTGCGAGGCAGACCGCGTGAGGGGGAAGGAACTGTATGACTCAGCAGCCGTCCTCCAGGGCGAGGCAACCGGTAGGGTCACCTCCCGTGACCGCGCGGCTCGCCGATATCGCAGCCCAGGCGGGGGTCAGCGAAGCCACCGTCAGCCGGGTGCTCAACGGCAAGCCGGGGGTCGCCGCGACCACCCGCCAGTCCGTGCTGGCCGCCCTCGACGTGCTCGGGTACGAGCGCCCCGTACGGCTGCGGCAGCGCAGCGCGGGGCTGATCGGCCTGATAATCCCCGAGCTGGACAACCCGATCTTCCCCGCGTTCGCGCAGGTCATCGGGCAGGCGCTGACCCGTCAGGGGTTCACGCCGGTGCTGGCGACGCAGTCGCCGGGCGGCTCGACGGAGGACGAGCTGACGGAGATGCTCGTGGACCGGGGCGTGGACGGCATCGTCTTCGTCTCCGGTCTGCACGCCGACACCTCGGCGGACATGGGCCGTTACGACCGGCTGCGCGCCCAGGGCGTCCCGTTCGTACTGATCAACGGCTTCTCCCCGAAGGTCCGCGCGCCGTTCATCTCGCCGGACGACCGCGACGCGATGCGGCTCGCGGTCACGCATCTGACGTCGCTCGGCCACCGGCGGATCGGGCTGGCGCTGGGCCCGCGGCGGTTCGTACCGGTGCAGCGGAAGGTGGAGGGGTTCACGGCCGCGCTGGCGGAGCTGCGCGGGGTGCGGGACGCGGAGGCCGGGGAGTTCATCGAGCACTCCCTGTACACCCTGGAGGGCGGCCAGGCCGCCGCCTCCGCGCTGCTGGACCGCGACTGCACGGCGATCGTCTGCGCCAGCGACATGATGGCGCTCGGCGCCATACGGGCCGCCCGCCAGCGCGGCCTGTCGGTGCCGGGGCAGGTCTCGGTGGTCGGCTACGACGACTCCCCGCTGATCGCCTTCACCGATCCCCCGCTGACCACGATCCGCCAGCCGGTGACGTCGATGGGGCAGGCGGCGGTACGGGCGCTGCTGGAGGAGATCGCGGGGACGCCGGCCCCGCACAGCGAGTTCGTCTTCCACCCGGAGCTCGTCGTACGGGGGTCCACGGCTTCCGCGCCGTAGGGACCTGCGGCGACGCCGCCGTAGGGACCTGCGGCGACGCCGCGTAAAGGGGCGTATACACCGAACGGACGAGGCCGGTACATCCCACCCAAGGGGGACGCCCGGGGGGAAACCAGGACCGGGGGATGATCGGCGTATCGGTGCATCTCTGGCAGACTGTCTCCCCATGGGCGCGTCGTATTCCCGGGATCTGGCACCACGGTCAGGAGAGATCGCGAGGACACTTCAGGACCGGCGGGCCTCCGCCGCCCAGGAGGAAGTGCGCGAGCAGGCCCGGGCTAGACGGACCCTTCTCCAGCGGCTGCGCTCGCCGCGTCCGCCGCAGCTCTGGTTCGAGATCATGCTGGTGGCGGTCTGCTACTGGACGTACTCCCTGATCCGCAACTCCGTCCCGGAGCAGGAGGCCGCGGCGCTGCGGCACGCCGACTGGATCTGGTCCTTCCAGCAGCGGCTGGGGCTGGCCTTCGAGGACTCGGTGAACCACGCGGTCAACGGGGTCGGCTGGCTGGTCGTCCCGATGAACTACTACTACGCGACGCTGCACTTCATCGTGACCCTCAGCGTGCTGGTGTGGCTCTACCGCCGGCACCCCGGCCGCTACTCGGCGACGCGCTTCACCCTCTTCGCCACCACGGGCGTCGCCCTGGTCGGCTACTACTTCTACCCGCTCGCGCCGCCGCGGCTGATGCCGGACGTCCACTTCATCGACACGGTGCGGGTGCACGAGACGTGGGGCTCGATGGCCTCGGGCAATCTGGCGAACGTCTCCAACCAGTACGCGGCGATGCCGTCGATGCACGCGGGCTGGTCGCTGTGGTGCGGCATCGTGATCGTGATCCTGGCGCGGCGCACCTGGGTGAAGGTGCTGGGCGCGCTGTACCCGCTGGCGACGCTGTTCGTCATCATGGGCACCGCCAACCACTTCTGGATGGACGCGGCGGGCGGCGCCGTCTGCCTCGCCTTCGGCTTCACCGTCTCGTACTTCTGGTACGGCACGAGCGCCTTCCGGATGCCGCAGCAGGTCGCGGCCCTGCCGTAGACCCGTCGGCGGGGTCAGGACGGCGGCCGCCGGCGGCGCAGGAGGATCACGCCCACCGTGCCGACCAGGAGTGCCGCGGCGGCGCTGATCGCCATGAACGCGCGGTTCCCCTTCCAGAAGGCGCGGTTCACCGGGGCCGAGGTGGTGCTGCAGGTCAGGAGCTGGCCGCGGTCCGCGGCGCGGACGCAGACCGTGGTGGACAGGCGGGGGTTGCCGCCCGGTTTCCCGTCGGTCGCGGCGGATTCGACGGTCCGGTCGGTGGAGAGGTCCCGTTCCGCGATCCGGCCGAGGCGGCCCTTCATCGTCAGCGTGCGGGTGCCGTGCGGCGGGAGGGGGAGCCGCCAGACGACCTCGCGGTCGTGGACGCGGGCCGCCGGGTACGAGGCGACGTGCCGCAGCGGGGAGGGCAGCAGCTGGGTGACGACCGTGCGGGGCAGGGGCTCGCCGGTCCGGTTGCGGACGGTGATCGTGTACGTCGTGTCCGCGCCGGACGACAACTCCCGGTCCGGGTTGCGGACCTGTACGGCCACGGGCGGGCTGCCGTCGTCCCCGGCGCCGGAGGCGGGCGGTGCGGCGGTACCGCCGACCGTGCCGCACGCAAGCAGCGTGACCAGCACGGAAGCCGTCCTCCGGGGCACATACATGATCCCGGTCTACCAGCCCCGGGACGAGGGGCGAAACTGGACAGACCGGTCGGGTGAGCGGATGCCCCGGTCGGGCTACGGGCGCACGTGGCGGGCGCGGCGCGCCCCCGCTCACCCGTCGTAGAACACCCGCTCCACCACGGCCCGGGCGCGCCGGGTCGTGCGCCGGTACTCCTCCAGCAGCTCGCCCGCGTGCCCCGGGTCGTACCCCAGATAGCGGGCGACCGCCGACAGCTCCCGCCCCTCGGCGGGGAACGTGTCGCCGGGCCGGCCGCGCACCAGCATCACCGCGTTGCGCACCCGGCCGGCGAGCAGCCACGCCTCGTCCAGCACGTGCGCGTCCTCCTCCGTCAGCAGCCCGGCCTCGCGCGCGGCGGTCAGCGCCACGCGGGTGCGGGTGGTGCGCAGGCCCGGCACCTCGGCGGCGTGCCGCAGCTGCAGCAGCTGGACGGTCCACTCGACGTCGGACAGGCCGCCGCGTCCCAGCTTGGCGTGCATGGTCGGGTCCGCGCCGCGCGGCAGCCGCTCGGCCTCCATCCGGGCCTTCAGCCGGCGGATCTCGCGGACGTCCTTGTCGGCGAGGCCGTCGGCCGGGTAGCGCAGGGGGGCGACGAGCCGGACGAACCGCTCCCCCAGCTCCGCGTCGCCCGCCATCGGCTCCGCCCGCAGCAGCGCGTGCCGCTCCCAGACCACCGCCCAGCGGCGGTAGTACGCCTCGTAGGAGGCGAGGGTGCGCACCAGGGGGCCGCTCTTGCCCTCGGGGCGCAGATCGGCGTCGATGAGGAGCGGCGGGTCGGTCGTCGGGAGCTGGAGCAGCCGCCGCAGCTCGTTGGCCACGGCGAAGGCGGCCTGCGCGGCCTCCTGTTCGTCGGCGCCCTCGCGCGGCTCGTGGACGAACAGCACGTCCGCGTCGGAGCCGTAGCCCAGCTCGTGCCCGCCGAAGCGGCCCATGCCGATGACCGCGAACCGCGTCGGCAGCGTCTCGCCCCACCGCGACTGCACGGCGGCGCGCAGCGTGCCGGCGATGGTGGCGGCGTTGATGTCGGTGACGGCCTGCCCGGTGCGGTCGATGCCCCGGGCCGCGCTCTCGCCGCCGTACGCGCCGATCAGGTCGGCGGCGGCGGTACGGAACAGCTCCCGGCGCCGTACGCCGCGCGCCGCGGCGACGGCGGCCTCCGCGTCGGTGCCGTGGCGGCCGACGGCGGCGAGGATCTCCTGCTCCAGATGGGCCCGGCCGCGCGGCTGCAGGCCCTGCTCGTCGCCGAGGAGGGCGACCGCCTCGGGGGCGCGCAGCAGCAGGTCGGGGGCGAGCCGGCCGGCGGAGAGCACGCGGGCGAGGTTCTCGGCGGCGGCGCCCTCGTCCCGCAGCAGCCGCAGGTACCAGGGGGTCTTGCCCAGCGCGTCGGACACCTTGCGGAAGTTGAGCAGCCCGGCGTCCGGGTCGGCGGAGTCGCCGAACCAGCCCAGCAGCACCGGCAGCAGGGTGCGCTGGATCGCCGCCTTGCGGCTCATCCCGGAGGTCAGCGCCTCCAGATGGCGCAGCGCCGCGGCGGGATCGGCGTAACCGAGCGCGACCAGCCGCTCCCGCGCGGCCTCGGGCGACAGATGCGCCTCGCCGGGGGTGAGCTGGGCGACCGCGTCGAGGAGCGGGCGGTAGAAGAGCTTCTCGTGCAGCCGCCGCACCTCGACGGAGTGCCGCCGCCAGGCCTTGCGCAGCTCGGCGACGGAGTCGCCGCCGAAGCCGAGGGAGCGGCCGAGGCGGCGCAGCTCGGGCTCGCTGTCCGGCAGGAGGTGGGTGCGGCGCAGCCGGTACAGCTGGATGCGGTGCTCCATGGAGCGCAGGAAGCGGTACGCGGCGTCCATCGCGGCCGCGTCCGCCCGCCCCACGTAGCCGCCGTCGGCGAGCGAGCCGAGGGCGTCGAGGGTGGTGGAGCTGCGCAGGGTGTCGTCGGTGCGGCCGTGGACCAGCTGCAGCAGCTGGACGGAGAACTCCACGTCCCGCAGCCCGCCGGGGCCGAGCTTCAGCTCCCGCTCGACGTGCGCGGCGGGGATGGCCTCGACGACGCGGCGGCGCATCTGCTGTACGTCGGTGACGAAGTTCTCCCGCTCGGCGGCCTGCCACACCAGGGGCGCGACGGCGTCGCAGTAGGCCCGGCCCAGCTCCGCGTCCCCGGCGACGGGGCGGGCCTTGAGCAGGGCCTGGAACTCCCAGGTCTTGGCCCAGCGCTGGTAGTACGCGAGGTGGGAGCTCAGGGTGCGGACGAGGGGGCCGTTGCGGCCCTCGGGGCGGAGGTTGGCGTCGACGGGCCAGATGGTGCCCTCGGCTGTGGTGTCCGAGCAGACGCGCATCATCCGGGCGGCCAGCCGGGTGGCCGCCTGTACGGCCTTGCCCTCGTCGGCCGAGCCGCGGGCCTCGCCGACGAAGATGACGTCCACGTCGGAGACGTAGTTCAGTTCGCGGCCGCCGCACTTGCCCATGCCGATGACGGCGAGGCGGCACGTCTCGGCGTCGGCGGGCTGCTCCTCGGCGGCGATCTCCAGCGCGGCGCGCAGCGTGGCGGTGGCGAGGTCGGCCAGTTCGGCGGCGACCTGGGAGACGTCGGTGGTGCCGCACACGTCGCGGGCGGCGATGCCCAGCAGGGCGCGCCGGTAGGCGGTGCGCAGCGCGTCGGGGCGGGGCCGGCCGGCGCCCTGCTCTCCCCAGATGCCCTCGGCGAGGGCCTGCTCGAACTCCTCGGTGGTGGGATGCAGGTCGGCGGACTCGTAGATGTGCAGGGAGTGCCAGTCGCCCGGGTGGCGTACGAGGTGCTCGGCGAGCCCCTCGGAGGCGCCCAGGACGCCGAGCAGGCGGTCCCGCAGGGGTTTGGAGCCGGTGAGGGTGTCCAGCAGCGTCTGCCGCTCCACGGGCTCCAGCGCCTCGGCGAGCCTGACCAGCCCGCGCAGCGCCTGGTCGGGATCGGCGGTGGCGCCGAGGGCATCGAAGAGGACGGGGTTGCCGTGCAGGGCGGCGAGCGCCTCGCTGCCGAGCAGCCGCTCGGCGGTGGAGGGGTCGGTGAACCCGTGGCGGACGAGACGGCTGAGGGTGCTGTTGCTTCTCCGGCCGTCGGGCATCGCCATGCGAGCGAGGATAGCGCCGCGGGCGCCGGGTGGCTCGAACGGGATGGCGGGTCTTTCCGGTGGTGGCACACCGGCGGGCCGCTCCCCCGGGGGCCGCTCAGGCCCGGTCGGCCGGGGGCCAGACCGCTCGGGTCGCTGACGGGCGTGTCGGGTCCGACGCGCGTCTGGAGCGTTACGTCGCCCGCGTACCGGCCCGCGGACTGGAGCCGGGGGTGCTCAGGGGCTGGGGCTGGGGCTGCGCCTCCGCACTGCCGGATCACGGTGTCGACGCAGGTGACCGGCGTACGGGGGCGGCGCCCGCCGCAATTGCCGGGGCCCTTGCCCGGATGCACACTGGAACTGGCCCTACTTCGCGCCGCGGGCCGGATCACGGCGTCCGTCCTCACCACGTCCGGCCCACCCGTCGCCGCGACCCTGGGAGGCGGCATGGACGAGTCCCGAGCTCTTCAGCGCGCAGGACAGGCGGGCGCCGCTTCGGTCGTGCTGCTCGTCGCCGGGGTGGCGCTGTGCGCGTCGGCCGGCGTCGACGACCCGAGCCTGTCGGACGCCGCCATCGTCGACCGGGTCGACGACGGCGTGCGGCAGACCGCCGCCGGCATCGGGCTGGTGGTGCTCGCCGCGGGGATCGCGCTGCTGCTCTGGTTCACCGTCGGGCTGCGGCGGGTGCTGGACCGGCTGTCCGGCGGCGACCCGCTCGCGCACGCGATCGTGCCGGCGGCGGTCCTGTTCGGCGGGCTGATGATCACGGGGGTGTCGCTCGACGTGTCGAGCGCGGTCGCGGCGCTGTCGGACGAGTTCACCCCCGACCCGGACACCGCCCGCGTACTCGGCATGGCGGGAGCCGTCGTGGCCCTCACCGGCCTGACCGGCGGCGCGGTGCTGGTCGCCGCGACGACCCGGATCGCCCAGCAGGCACGCGCCCTGCCCACGTGGGCCGTCTGGGTGTCCTACGCCGTCGCGGTACTGTGCCTGACGGGCTTCTGGAGCGGAGGCATGGCGTCCGTAGCCTTCGCCCTGTGGCTCATCGGCGCCGCCGTCGCACTGCTACGCACAGCCCGGCGTCCCACCTCGGCGCCGACCGCGACGACGAGCTCGCCGTAGCCGCCCCCGCGCCTACAACACCGCAAGGCTCTTGCGGAGTTCGAACGCGGTGACCTCGCTGCGGCACTCCTCCCGCTCCTGCTGCTGGTGCTGACCTGTGTTGATCTGGCCGGCGGCTGTCGACGCCTGTCAGCGTTGGTCAGCCTCGGACGGCCCGAAGACGGCCCCGGCTGTGTCGTCGGTGATCGAGAACATCATCCACTCGACACCAGGGACGACGAACGTCGCCCCGGTTGTCGCCGCGGCGATGCCCTCGAACTCGCGGCGAGTGTCGGGGTTGTCTATCTGCCACCCTCTCGCGAGTCTCCATGCGGCCTCCAGGGCAGTGAGGAGCGCTTCGCCCGCGCTGTCCTGGTTGAGCGGTGAGGTCAGCAGGACTTCGGCCAGTTCCGGGATCTTCCGATAGCGCTCGTAGCCTTCGATCGCCATGGGAGCACCCAACACCGTCTGCATGCGGCCCACTATGCGTTCGGCCTTGCGCTGGTCGCTCACCCGCATGTAGCAGCGCCAATGGATCGACGTGATCATGGGGAACCTCCGAGGTCGGTGGAGCGATTCTGGACTGGAGCCGCCTTTCGGCGAGTGATCATGGGGCCTCAAGCTGATCCGCGCCCGGACTGGCTTCCTGGCCTGCGTAGGCGTAGCCGGACAGCAGCAGAGGCCCACGGTTGCGTGCCGTGGACCTCTTGCGAGTGTCGAGCGGAATGCTGCCTGACCTGTGTCTACAGCACCGGCAGGCTCTTGCGCAGCTCGAACGCCGTGACCTCCGAGCGGTACTCCTCCCACTCCTGCTTCTTGTTGCGCAGGAAGAAGTCGAAGACGTGCTCGCCCAGCGTCTCCGCGACGATCTCGCTGCGCTCCATCAGGGCGATCGCCTCGCCGAGGTTCTGTGGGAGGGGCTGGATGCCCATCGCGCGGCGTTCCGCGTCGGTGAGGGCCCAGACGTCGTCCTCGGCGCCGGGGGGGAGTTCGTAGCCCTCCTCGACGCCCTTCAGGCCCGCCGCCAGGAGGACCGAGTACGCCAGGTACGGGTTGCAGCCGGAGTCGATGGAGCGGACCTCGACGCGGGTGGAGACCGTCTTGCCGGGCTTGTAGAGCGGGACGCGTACCAGCGCGGAGCGGTTGTTGTGGCCCCAGCAGATGTACGACGGGGCCTCGCCGCCCGCGCCCGCCGTGCGCTGCGAGCCGCCCCAGATGCGCTTGTAGGAGTTGACCCACTGGTTGGTCACCGCGGAGATCTCCGCCGCGTGGTGCAGCAGGCCCGCGATGAAGGACCGGCCGACCTTCGACAGCTGGTACTCCGCGCCCGACTCGTGGAACGCGTTGCGGTCGCCCTCGAAGAGGGAGAGGTGGGTGTGCATGCCCGAGCCGGGGTGCTCGGAGAACGGCTTGGGCATGAAGGTGGCCTGGACGCCCTGTTCCAGGGCGACCTGCTTCATGATCAGGCGGAAGGTCATGATGTTGTCCGCCGTGGACAGCGCGTCCGCGTACCGCAGGTCGATCTCCTGCTGGCCGGGCGCGCCCTCGTGGTGGGAGAACTCCACCGAGATGCCCATCGACTCCAGCATCGTGATCGCCTGGCGCCGGAAGTCCATGCCCACGTTCTGCGGCGTGTGGTCGAAGTACCCGGAGTTGTCCGCCGGTACCGGCGGGCGGCCGTCGACCGGCTTGTCCTTCAGCAGGAAGAACTCGATCTCCGGGTGGGTGTAGAACGTGAAGCCGAGGTCCGAGGTGCGGGCCAGGATGCGCTTGAGGACGTAGCGCGGGTCCGCGAAGGACGGCGAGCCGTCGGGCATCAGGATGTCGCAGAACATCCGGGCCGTCCCGGGCGCCTCCGCCCGCCAGGGCAGGATCTGGAACGTCGACGGGTCCGGCTTGGCGATCATGTCGGACTCGTATACACGTGCGAAGCCCTCGATCGCGGAGCCGTCGAACCCGATGCCCTCCTCGAACGCCTGCTCAAGCTCCGCGGGGGCCACGGCCACGGACTTCAGAAAGCCCAGTACATCCGTGAACCACAGCCGCACGAAGCGGATGTCGCGCTCCTCCAGGGTGCGGAGCACAAACTCCTGCTGCTTCTCCATGGTCCACATCCTTGCAGGTCAGACGGGCTGGTCGCGCCCCGTGCCGGGTGCGCGCGGACTTCAGTATCACGCTACGGAATTAACGGCACGTTTCGGGGGCGGGCATGCGTGCCGAAGAACCGTCCCTGCCATTGTGGGATACGTCTCAGCCGTACGCCCAGGTGGGGGCCCGCACACGCCGTCCCCTCACGCCGACAGCGCCCCCCGGATCCGCTCCGCCGCCTCGGCGGCCTCCCCGTCGCCGGCGTACTTGCGGCGCGGCCAGAAGAACCCGCGCAGCCCGTCGCCCCGGTTGCGCGGCACGACGTGCACGTGCAGATGCGGTACGGACTGGCTGACCCGGTTGTTCATCGCCACGAACGATCCCGCGGCCTCCATCCCCGCCTCCACCGCTCCCGCGATCCGCCGGACGACGGCGAAGAACGGGCCCGTGTCCGCGGCCGGCAGATCGGTCAGGGTCGGGACATGGCGGCGCGGTACGACCAGCACATGGCCGGGGAAGAGCGGCCGGGCGTCGAGGAAGGCCACCGCGGCCTCACCCTCGTACACCCGGTGCGCGGGCACGTCACCGGCCGCGATGGCGCAGAAGAGGCAGTCCACCGGCCCAGTCAACCAGCCGCGGCCACCCCCGCGGGGCCACGACCCGGTTCCGCGGACCGGGCGCTCGCCCGGCCGTCAGCCCAGCCGTCAGCGTGGCCGTAAGCACGTCGGTCGGTCGGTCGGTCGGTCGGTCGGTCGGTCGGTCGGTCGGTCGGTCGGTCGGTCGGTCGGTCGGTCGGTCGGTCGGTCGGTCGGTCGGTCCAAGGAATACCGCGGATCACCGCGGCGGGCAGATGCAGCGGACTCTCCCGCAGTGCGGGCACACAGGTACCAAGCGCCTCATGAAGGCCACCTTCCCTCCCAGTCGGTGTCACCATCCCCTCCCCGGCTGAGAACGGGATGAAGACGGCATGGGGATTACCTCAGGAGCGGCAAAACGGTTCCCCTTCTGACGTACCCGCACCGGTCACTGGTCTCACCAATGGCGTCCGCGCCGGCCCATTGCCCCTTGTTTCTCAGGGCAATTAGCGTGCCGCGAGTGACAGAACCGACAAGACGCACCGTTCTGGGTGCCGCCGGCGCGCTCGGCTCCGCCGCCGTGCTCGGCGCCGGCTCGCCCTCCGCCCACGCCGCTCCCGCACCCGGTCCACAACCCCCCGACCTCGCGCCCGCCGCCGAGGCCGTCGCGCGCCTCCTGCCGCGGCACGCCGCCCAGTTCCGCTTCACGGCCCTTCCCGCCGCGACCGCGGACCGCTTCCGCGTCAGCGGGCGGTCGGGGGACATCGAAGTCGCCGCGAGCGGGCCGGGAGTGGCGCTGACCGCCGTCCACTGGTACCTGAAGTACGTCTGCGACGCGCACATCTCCTGGTCGGGCAGCCATCTCGAGCACCTGCCGGACCGGCTGCCCGCCCCCGCCGCCCCGCTGGAGCGCGCCGCCACCGTGGCGAACCGTTTCGCCCTGAACGACACGCACGACGGCTACACCGGCCCGTACCACGACTGGAACGGCTGGGAGCGGCTGATCGACGTCCTCGCCCTGCACGGCGTCAACCAGGCCCTGGTCACCCCGGGCCAGGAGGCCGTCTACCACCGGCTGCTGCAGGACTTCGGCTACTCCGACGACGAGGCCCGGGCCTGGATCCCGGCGCCGTCGCACCAGCCCTGGTGGCTGCTGCAGAACCTGAGCGGGTTCGGCGGGCCGGTGAGCCACGCGGGGCTCGCCAGGCGGGTCGAGCTGGGGCAGAAGATCGTCAGACGGATGCGGGAGCTCGGCATCTCGCCGGTCATGCCCGGCTACTTCGGCACCGTGCCGGAGGACTTCGCCGCCCGCAACGCCGGCTCGCGCACCGTCCCGCAGGGCACCTGGAACATGCTCCAGCGCCCGCCCTGGCTGGACCCGCGCACCGGGCACTTCGCCGAAGTGGCGGCCTCCTTCTACCGCCACCAGGCCGAACTGTTCGGCCCGGCCACGCACTTCAAGATGGATCTGCTGCACGAGGGCGGCACCCCCGGCGACGTGCCGGTGCCGACCGCCGCGCAGGCCGTCGAGACCGCGCTGCAGACGGCCCGGCCGGGGGCGGTCTGGGTGATCCTGGGCTGGCAGGCCAATCCGCGCCGGGAACTGGTCGACGCGATCGACAAGTCGCGGATGCTGGTGGTCGACGGCCTCTCCGACATCGACACGGTCACCGACCGCGAGAAGGACTGGAACGGCACGCCCTACGCGTTCGGCACGATCCCCAACTTCGGCGGCCGTACGACGATCGGCGCCAAGGCCCACAACTGGACCGCCCGCTTCACCGCCTGGCGCGACAAGCCGGGCAGCGCCCTGGTCGGCACGGCGTACATGCCGGAGGCCACGGACCGCGATCCGGCGGCGTTCGAGCTGTTCAGCGAGCTGGCCTGGCACGAGGACGCCATCGACCGGGACGACTGGTTCGCCGGTTACGCCCGCTTCCGCTACGGCGCCGACCCGGGCGGCCGCGCGGCCGCCGCGGCGCTGAAGGGCACGGCGTACGAGCTGCGCAGCGCCGACGGCCGTCCGTACGACTCGATCTTCACCGGGCGCCCCGGCCTGACCACGGCGGGTACGACGTACGACGGGGCCTTCGACCAGCCGGACTTCGACAAGGCGCTGGTGGGGCTGCTCGGCGTGGCGGAGGGGCTGCGCGACTCCGACGCGTACAAGCACGACCTCGTCGACTTCGCGCGGCAGTCGGTCGCGGACCGCTCCCGGCTGCTCCTCCCCCAGCTCAGACTCGCCTACCAGGACAAGGACCTGGAGACCTTCCGCCGCCTCTCCGGTCTGTGGCTCAGGCTGATGGGGCTGGCCGCGGAGGTCTCTGGCGGGCACCGGTCCTTCCTCACCGGCCGCTGGCTCGAGGAGGCCAAGCGCTTCGCGACCTCGGCCGAGGAGGGGGCGGACTTCGAGTGGACGGCGCGGGTGCTGCTGTCGACGTGGGCGTACCGGGCCACAGCCGACCCGGGCACGGGAGCGCTGGCCGACTACGCCAACCGGGACTGGCAGGGCGTCTACGAGGACCTGTATCTGCCGCGCTGGCAGCGGTTCCTCCAGGAGTACGAGGACGCGCTCGCCCAGGGACGCGAGCCGCAGGCGATCGACTGGTACCTGATCGAGGAGGCGTGGACCCGGCAGACCACGAACTATCCGGTCCGCCCCACCGTCGATCCGCTGCGCGCGGCGCGGCACGCGGCGGAGGTCCTCGCCACCGCCCCGTACCAGGGCAGCCTCACCGTCGTCACCGACCCGCCCGTACTCAACCCGGGCGCGACCGGTGAGCTGCGGGCGGTCTTCCGCAACGAGACGGGCTTCGCGCCCACCGGCCGCGTCGACCTCACGCTCACCGGCCTCACCCCCGGCGGGACGCGCACGGCCGACGCCGTCGCGCCCGCCGGGCGGGCGGCGGTGAGTTGGCCCGTCCAGGCGCCGGACGTGCCGCTGGAGCGGCCGCTGCAGCACCAGCCGTACGAGCTGCGCGTCGCGTACGGACCCGCCGGACAGGACCGGGTGGCGCTCACCCGGACCGGTAACTACTTCCTGGCCGGCCCGCTCGGCGAGGGCTGGCGGACGGCGAGCAACAACGCCGCCGTCTTCGGGCAGCTCGGCGACCGCTTCGCGATCGAGGGCGCCGGCAAGGACCTGTGGAAGGGCAACTGCGAGTACGGGGCGGTCTACCGCGAGGGGGAGTTGCGCGACGGCACGGCGGTGACCGTCCGCGTCGACCACCAGGACGCCACGGCGAACTGGGCGCGCTGCGGGATCATCGTCCGCAACAGCCTCGCCGACTTCGCCTCGCTCGGCTTCCTCAACCTGTCGGTGACGCCGGCTAACGGCGTGGTGCTGTCGTACGACACGAACGGCGACGGCACGGTCGACACGTACAAGCGGATCACCGGCATCACCACGCCGGTGACGCTGCGGCTGACGCGTGTCGGGTCCTCGTTCCGCGGTGAGTGCTCGACGGACGACGGGGTGACGTGGCGGACCGTGGCCACGGTGCCGGTGACCGGCGTGGCCGCGGTGCAGGACGTGGGCCTGGTGATGTCGGCGGTCACGGGCGGCAGCGGCGTGCGCGGGCTGACCGAGTTCAGCGG
This sequence comes from Streptomyces sp. NPDC051940, assembly GCF_040680895.1. NCBI lineage: Bacteria > Bacillati > Actinomycetota > Actinomycetes > Kitasatosporales > Streptomycetaceae > Streptomyces > Streptomyces sp. NPDC051940. The sequence continues at coordinate 20,372 of NZ_JBFAXR010000091.1, forward strand.
GTGGCGGCTGGGCTGATCCGTGCCACTGCCACCGGGGTGCCATGCGTGCGATGCGTGGCACCCCTGTGCGCTGTGTGGCGGGGGTATGCGCGGGGTGGCTGCGGCATGCGTGCGTCGGCTGGGGCATGCGTATGCATCGTGAATATTCCGGCGGCACTCTCTAGCACAACCGCCAGGGCGAAATCCCCGTTATGGGGAAACCTGACCCGGTCGACTGAACTCTGCGTAACCTCCTGGTCACCCCTGACAGGGAATCAGACAGGGCCTACTGGGGAGGGACGGCCGTGTCCGCGATCGAGGACTGCCTGCACGAGGCGTTGGCGCTGCCCGGCGCCCGCTCTGCGGCGCTGGTCGAATGGGCCACCGGGTTCGTACTCGCGTCCGTCGGCGCGTCCGCGCACGGCGGCGCCGAGGAGACGGCCATCGAGACGGCGGAGCTCGCGCGGATCGCCATCGAGCAGGTCGCGCTGGAGCCGGAGGGGTTACCCGGGGAGGGCGGCGGCAGCGGCATCGAGGACGTCATCGTCACCACGCCCGCCTCGTACCACGTGCTGCGCTTCGTCGACATGGCCTTCGACAGCGGGGTCTTCGTCCATCTGCGGCTCGACCGGGCCACGGGCAATCTGGCCCTCGCCCGGCTCCGGCTGCGCAGCGTCGCGGAACGGCTGGTGGGCGTATGACCTTCGCCGGACCCGAACTGCTGTTACAGCTCGCCGACCAGCGGGCCAACGGGGCCGTGCTCTGCGACGCGGGCACGCTCTTCCTGCGCCACGGCGCCGTCGTGCACGCCGAGAGCCCCGCCGCCACCGGACTCGACGTGCTGCTGACGGAGGGCGGGCTGCTGTCGTACGACGAGTGGGAGCGGGCCGTCACCGAGGCCGGCGCGCGCCACCGGGTGGCGCGGCGGCTCGTCGAGACGGGGCGGGTGCCCGGGTCCGCGCTGGAGATGTTCCACCTCAGCGCCATGTACGACGCCGCGTACTTCGCCCTCGGCGGCGCCAGCGTTCCGCGCCGCTTCCGCCGGGGCGTCGCCCACTGGCTGGGCCCCGTCAGCCCGGTGAGCGCCGAGTCCCTGCTGCGCGAGTCCCGCCGGCGGGCCGACCTGCTCGACGCGCTGTGGCCCGACGCCCGGCTGGACCACGCCCCCGTCCAGCGGCGCGAGGCGGTCCGCCCGCCGCGGATCCCGCCCCGGCAGCGCCGCGTGCTCGACGCCGCCGACGGCTCGCGCACCGCGACGGGGATCGCCCGGCTGCTCGGCCGGCCCGCGTTCCACACCCTGGTCGACATCCGGCGGCTCGCCGCCGCGGGCCTGGTCACCGCACCGCAGCTGATGCGCCGGCCGGGGCCGGGCGGCGCGCGTCCCGCGCCGGCCGGCGGGCCGGTCGCGGGGATCACGTCCGCGGAGCACCTCGACGTCGGCCTGCTCCGCCGGATCCGCGACGCCCTGGAGGCGAAACTATGAGCCACGAGGAGCGCCCGCCCGCTCCGGTCCTGGACCCCGCCCGCCCCCCGCTCACGACGCGCAAGCCGCGTGCCGCGGCGAGGCGTTCGGGCGGTGGGAACACCACGGGGGCCACCCCGACCTCCGGGGCCTCCCCCGTCCCCGGGGCGCCCCCCGTCCCGGGAGCCTCCCCCGCCCCCGGGGCGGGGCCCGTCCCCGGTCCCTCCGACGGCTCACTGATCACGGCCGCCGTCCCCGAGGTGACCGAGGAGCTGCGCCGGCTGCGGGCCCGCGTGCCCAAGCTGCGCGGCGCGCTCGTCGCCACCGTCGACGGCCTGGTGCTCGCGCACGACGGGCTCGCCGAGGAGGCGGAGGGCCTCGCGGCCCTCACCGCGGCCGCCCTCGGGGTGGCGCAGCGGCTGGTCGACACCACCGACCAGGGGGCACTGCGGGAGCTGATGGTGCGCGGCGAACAGGGCTGCGTGGCCACCTGGGCCGCGGGGCGCGCCGCGGTGCTCGCCGTCGTGGCGGAGCAGGACGCCGTGGTCGGCCTGCTGCATCTGGAAGCCCGCCGGACCGGCGCCGGAATCGGCGACCTCGTGGACGGCGCCCTCGACCGAGCGGAGACCACCTGAACCATGCCCACCGACCCGCGGCCACCGGCACGCCGCAGCACCGGAGCGACCTCCGGCACCCGCCGGACCACCACCAGAAGAGAAGGAAGTGCAAGACGTATGGTCAACACGGAGACGGCCCTCAAGGAGGCAATGGCCTCGGTCGAGGGCGCGATCGGCGCCGCGCTCGTCGACTACACGAGCGGGATGGCGCTGGGCACCCTCGGCGGGTCGAAGGACCTCGACCTCAACATCGCCGCCGCCGGCAACACGGACGTGGTGCGGGCGAAGGTGCGCACCATGGAGCAGCTCGGGATGCGGGACACCATCGAGGACATCCTGATCACGCTGGGCAAGCAGTACCACCTGCTCCGGCTGCTCAAGGGCCGCGACAACAAGGGGCTGTTCCTCTACATGGCGCTCGACAAGCAGCGGGCCAACCTGGCGATGGCCCGCCACCAGCTGGCGCGGATCGAGGCCCAGCTGGAGGTCTGACGGACCAGCCGGAGGTCTGACACTTCGTCAGACCCCGGTCGGCACCCGCTGGGCACCCTCGGCGGAGCGCCCCTGCCACATCCATTGACAGGCGTACCGAACCCCCGGGATAAACGGGGCAGTCACTGCCCCGTACGTCCCTGCCACCCCCGCGACGACGCGGGTTCCTGGAGGTCATGGTGCGTAGCCGCTCCGCTCAGGTGTCTGCCGGAAAGAGCCCCGGGGGCCGCGCCCCCAGACCTCCCGGGGGGAGGGGAACACGGGCCCGGTTCCTGGCCGGCGCCACGGCGGCGCTTCTGGCGTCCGGCGTGCTGGGCCCCGTCGCGGTGGCGGACGCCGCCGGCGTCCCCGTACGGGGAGGGTGCGATCCGATCGCGCCCTCGGAGTGCCTGCTGCCGTTCCCCAGCGACTGGTACACCGTGCCCGACCCGGGCACGGACACGGGCCGCCGGGTCGCCTTCGACCCGGCGGCCATGCCGCGCAACGCCCTCGGCAAGGGCATCGACCCCACGGACTGGAACCGCAACGACGGCTTCTCCCCCGGCTCGATGCTGCTGGCCCAGATCCCCGGGCTGGACCTGGCCAGGACGGGCGCCGCCCCGCTCACCGACATCGGCCGCTCGCTGCACCGCGACGCGCCGATCGTCCTGCTCGACGCCGACACCGGGCAGCGCTGGCCGTACTGGGCGGAGCTGGACGCCAACGCCACCGACCCGGCCCGGCAGGCGCTGGTCATCCGCCCGGCGAGGAACTTCCTGGAGGGCCACCGGTACGTCGTGGCGCTGCGCGGCCTGAAGGACGCGGCCGGCCACGCGATCCCCGCCGGTGACGCCTTCCGCACGGTGGCGGGACGTCCGCTGCCCGCCGGTGATCCGCTGTACGAGCGGCAGCAGGCGATGCGCCGGGTGCAGCTGGACCTGCTGAAGGCCGGTGTCCCGCCGGTCGGGCTCAACCTCGCCTGGGACTTCACGATCGCCAGCGAGCGCGGTCTGTCGGAGCGGATGCTGAAGATCCGCGACGACTCGTTCGCCGCGCTCGACGGCAAGTCGCCGCAGTTCGCCGTCACCGAGGTGACCGAGAACCCGGCGACGGACCCGATCGCGCGCCGGGTGCGCGGCACGTTCCAGGTGCCGAGCTATCTCAACGCCCCCGGCGGCCCGCCCGGTTCGCGCTTCAACTACGGCCCGGACGGGCTGCCCGCACAGCTGCCCGGCAACACGCAGACCGCCCTGTTCCAGTGCGAGGTCCCGCGCAGTTCGCTGGCCGCTCCGGCGAAGGCGCTGCTGTACGGGCACGGGCTGCTGGGCCGGGAGACCGAGGTCGGTTCCGGCTCGCAGCGGGCGCTGGCCGCCGAGCACAACGTGATCCTGTGCGCCACCCGCTGGCAGGGCATGGCCCAGGAGGACCTGCCGTACGTGGCGGGGACCATCGGCGACCTCGGCGGCTTCGGGGCGATCGCGGACCGCACCCAGCAGGGCGTGCTGAACTTCCTGTGGCTCGGGAAGCTGATGATGCACGCGGACGGCCTGTCCGCCAGCCCCGCCTTCCAGGGCCCGTCCGGCGCCTCCGTCATCGACACGGCGGCCGAGCTGGGCTACAACGGCAACAGCCAGGGCGGGATCCTGGGCGGCATGCTGACGGCCGTGTCGACGGACGTCACCAAGGCGGTCCTCGGCGTACCGGCGATGAACTACTCGACCCTGCTCAACCGCAGCGTCGACTACGCGCCCTTCCAGGCGATCATGGACCAGGCCTATCCGGACAAGCTGACGCAGCAGATCGGCTTCGCCCTGATGCAGATGCTCTGGGACCGCGGCGAGGCGAACGGCTACGCCCAGCACATGACCCGCGACCCGCTGCCCGGCACCCCGGCCCACCAGGTGCTGCTGGACGTGGCGTTCGGCGACCACCAGGTCTCGCCGACGGCGGCCGAGGTGGAGGCGCGCACGATCGGCGCCCGGATCCACACGCCGGCGGTCGCGCCCGGGCGCAACCCGGACGTCGTGCGGTACTGGGGCATCCCACCGCTGCACGAGCCGCAGCGGGGTTCGGCCATCGTGATCTGGGACAGCGGCAGCCCGTACCAGCCGCTCACCAACACGCCGCCGACCGAGGGCCACGATCCGCACAGCGATCTGCGGAACTCACCGATCGCGCGGCAGCAGGCGTACACCTTCCTCACCACCGGCGTACTCACGGACGTGTGCGGCGACGCGCCCTGCACGATGCCGGCCGGCTGACGCGGGACCGGCGCGTTTCCACGGCGCTGACACGCCGTGGAAACGCGCCGGTCACCGGCGCTCGCTACGCTCCGCACGCTTGATCGTCCGAGGGGAGCGTGCGAGATCGCCACACACATCTGGCTGAGCAGTGCGGGGGCGGCGACCACCCAGGTCATCCGCATGCTGAGGGAGAACCCCTCGAACGCCGAGGTACGGATCTTCGGCACCAACATCGACGCCTCGGCGCCCGCGCTGACGGCCTGCGACGTGGCGGAGGTCGAGCCGCGGTACGTGTCGGCCGAGGAGTACGCCGGGTTCGCGCTCGACTTCTGCCGCCGGCACCGGATCGACGTCCTGCTGCCGCCGCGCAGGCTGGAGGCGCTGGCGCCGCGCGCGGCGGACTTCGCGGCGCTGGGCACGCGGCTGCTGTGCCCGCCGGCCGCCGCGGTGCGGGTGCTGACGCACAAGGGGCGCACCTACGAGGAGGCCGCGCGGATCGGGGTGCCGGTGCCGCCGTGGCGGGTGGTGCGGGACGCGGAGGCGTTCCGTACCGCGGTGGCGGAGCTGGCCGGAGCGGGGCGGCTGTGCGTCAAACCGGCCGGGGAGTACTCGGCGTTCGGCTTCCGGATCCTGGACGACGAGCACCGCCCGCTGGGCCTCAGGGAGCTGCTGGCCCCGCCCGAGCCGGTGGCGGCGGTGGACGCGGTGGCCGGGGCGCTGAAGCGGGCGGCGGACGCGGGCGAGCGGATACCGGAGCTCATCGTGATGCCGTATCTGGACGACCCGGAGATCAGCGTCGACTGTCTGGCCGCTCCCGGCGGACGGCTGCTCACGGCCATCGCCCGGGCGAAGGAGGGCCGTTACCGGCTGCTGCTGGACGATCCGGCGCTGGAGGAGCTGGCGCGGACGCTGGTCGGCCACTTCGGGCTGCCGTACCTGTCGAACATCCAGCTGCGGCAGTGGCGTGGCGCGCCGGTCCTGCTGGAGGCGAACCCGCGGGCGTCGGCGGGCGTCTTCCAGACGGCGTTCACCGGGGTGAACCTCCCCTGGGCGGCGGTACGCCTCGCCCTGACGGGGGACGCGTACGGCCCCGGTCCGCTGCCCCGCCCCCGGCTGGGCGGGCGGGTGGCGGTGACCGAGGCCGTGACGGAGGTGGGGGCGGCGTCAGTGCCGGAACGGGCCGCGGACCTCGAAGGTGACGCCGTCGATGCCGGTCGTGTTGCCGCTCGTGCCGCGCTGTGAGGAGAAGTAGAGGCGGGTCCCGTCCGGGGAGAAGGCGGGACCGGTGATCTCCGAGTCGGCGTGGCCGTCGAGCCGCATCACGGGGGCGACGACGCCGTCGGGCGTGATGATGTTGATCTCCTCGTTGCCGCCGTCCTCGGCGACGTAGAGGTCGCCGCCTGAGCGGCCGGTGATGTTGTCGACGGTGCCGAGGGTGCCCCCGCCGCCGTAGATCTTGCCGAGGGTGTTGGCGGCGGCGTTGTAGGCGTAGACGGAGTTCTCGCCCTTGGCGGTGAAGTAGCAGACGCCGCCCGCGTAGTAGCAGCCCTCGCCGCCGTCGAACTTCAGGGCGGAGCTCACCTGGTCGCGGGTCTCGGTGAACAGCGGGCTGGGGTTGGGCACCCGCTGCCAGACGACGGCGCCGCCGCCGGCGTCGCACAGCACGTCGAGCCGGCCGGCGGAGAGGTCGCCCCAGGTGGTCGGGGTGAAGCGGTAGAGGCAGCCGTCCTCCTCGTCCTCGGTGAGGTAGACGACCCTCCGGTCGGGGTCGCAGGCGGCGGCCTCGTGCTTGAAGCGGCCCATGGCGGTACGGGCGACGGCGGACCTGACGCCGTACGGGTCGGTCTCGAAGACCCGCCCCCGCCACGTCTCCTCGCAGCTCAGCCAGGTGTTCCAGGGCGTGGCGCCGCCCGCGCAGTTGAGGGTCGTACCGCTGAGGATCCGGTACGCGCGGTCGACCGATCCGTCGGCACGGAAGCGGATGGCGGACGCGCCGCCGATGAGCGGCAGCTCGGAATTGGACACGTAGATCCACGCGTCGCCGTCGGCGAAGCACGCGCCGCCGTCGGGCGCGCCGTGCCACGTGGCGCCGCCCACGGAGTGGCTGCTGCGGGCCACGATCCGGCTGGTGAACCCCTGCGGCAGCGCGACCCCGTTGGCGTCGGCGGCGAGCAGCGGCCCGTACGGGCTCTCCCCCGCCACGCCGGCCGCGGCCCCTTGCCACAGCCCGCCCGCGAAGGCGACGGCTCCGGCCCCGGCGGTGACGACACGAAGAAAGCTACGGCGCTCCATGGATACTCCCCTGGCAGTCGGTGGAGGGTCGCCATCACCATGCCCCTGACAGAGCGTCGGGTGAATTGTGATGAGGGCCAATTCCGGCGGAACGCTTTGTGACGGGCTGGTGGGGCGGGTGAGGCCCCACCGGCTACCGCTCCACGGACGCGGACGGCGAGGGCGAGGCCGACGTGCCCCCGCCCGGTGGTGCCATGCCGTAGTGGACGTCGACCCGTTCGAAGCCCAGGGAGCGCAGCAGACCCTCCAGCATCAGGGTCGTGTTGCGTTCCGCGCGGGATGTCAGCCCGCTGGACTTCGCCGCTTCGCCGATGTGCCGGGCCGCGAGCTGGTTGACCTCGCGTTCGTCGTTCGGGTTGTCGGCGAAGAAGTCGCCGAAGCGGTCCAGCAGACCGCGCTGCTTGGTGACCGCGTAGCTGCGCTTCGGGTCCATCGCCGGCCGGCCCAGCTTCGCGTGCGGCAGCCACAGCTCCGCGGCGGTGCGGTCCGCGTTGACCTGGACGCCCTGGTCGGCGACCCGGCCGAGGTCGACGTACGCGTCGACCGTGCCGGCACCGACGTACAGGGTGCGCTTGCCGCGCAGGGCGTCCGGGAGGAACTTCGCGTCCTTGTCCAGGTCGACCACGACCTGGAAGTTGCCCTCGGCCGCCTGGTAGCGGCTGAGGTCCCGTACGGACTTCAGCAGCACCGGGCCGGAGCGGTCGTTGGTCTCCTCGTCCAGCAGATCGCCGGGCGAGGGCAGCAGGTCCACCTTGACCAGCGCGAGCAGCAGGACCAGGACGGTGACGAGGACGGCGGGCAGCCCGATCCACCACGGGACACGTCGTCGGGAGATTTCCATGCGACCCCCTTCTCCACACGCCGGGCGGGTTCCCCCCATACGCCGGGGCGGAACGTCCCGGATTGCGGAACCGGCGGCCACCGGCGCACGTCACAGCGGCATGACTGTGCTCATCATCCGGGCGTCAGCCCCTCTCGTCGCACTCGTCGCAGGCGTGTCGCTGCTGCTCGTCGGCTGCGGCGAGCAGCAGGCCGGTGACGCTGCCGATTCGCAGCCGGCCGCCGGCTCGAAGTCGCCCGATGCGGAAACCTCCGCGCCCGGCACCGTCAACCCGTCCAACCTCGTGCCCGACGGCTATCTGGGCCGGTTCCGGGCCGCCGTGTCCGTGCTGGAGAACCCCGCGCACGGACCGCAGATGTGCGAGGTCATGACGGCCTCGCTGCCGCCCATGTGCGGCGGCCCGGACATCGTCGGCTGGGACTGGAAGGGCCTGAAGTCCGCGGCCAGGAGCGGCACCCGGTGGGGCAGCTATGTGCTGACCGGAACCTGGGACGGCCACCGCTTCACGCTGACCGAACCCGCGCGGGACGCGGACGAAGTGGCCCCCCTCCCCGACCCGGAGAAGCCGGACTTCAGCACCCCCTGTGACGAGCCCGAGGGCGGCTGGCAGCGCGCGAAGCCCGGGCAGGACCAGACGCCGGTGTTCGAGGCCGCCCAGATGATGGACGGCTACGCCGGGGCGTGGATCGACGACCATCGGGGCGAGAGGTCCCCCGAGGCCGCGTTCCCGGTCCTCAACTTCCGTTTCACCGGCGACCTCGACACGGCCCGCAGCGCGCTGCGCAAGATGTGGAGCGGCCCGCTGTGCGTGACGAGCGCCGAGCACACGTACAAGGAGCTGGAGCGCATCAGGGACTCCCTGGTCAAGGAGATGCCCGAGTTGATGAGTGCGAGCATCGACGGCAGGGGCAACGGCGTCAAGATCACCACCTGGGCTCCCACCGAGAAGCTGCAGCGCACCCTGGACGAACGCCACGGCGAGGGCGTGGTGGCCCTGCGCGGCTTGCTCGAACCCATCGACTGACGGCACGCAGGGGGGACCCGGCGGCAGCCGGGTCCCCCCTGCGCGGTGCTATCCGGCCGTGTACACCGCGACCGTGCGCCCCGGGACCGTGAACGTCCCCGAGCCCGCGTCGTACGACGCCTGCCGGACCACCGGGTCGGAGCCGCCCGCCTGCACCGGGTGCAGCCGGTAGCCCGTCCCCGCGAGCGCGGCGACGCGCTGCGTCTGCTCGGCGGGTGTGGCGTTGAAGACCACGACCAGCCTGCCGAGCCGCATCGTGATGACGCCCGGCGTCTCTTCCGGCCCGGAGAGCGGGAAGGACAGCGCCGACTGGACCGCGTCCGCCGTGCCGAGGCTGAAGGCGCCCTCCGCGCCGCGGATGCGGAGCAGGTCCTGGTACGCCCCCGACGCCCCGGTGATCTGCGGGCAGCCCACCTTCAGCGCGGGCGCCGTCAGCAGCGGTCGCGCGAAGGACCACTTCGAGGCGTTGTCGGCCGCCGGCGGCAGCCCGCGCCCGAAGCCGTTGCCGGCGCGGCAGTCCCAGTGGATGGCGTTGAACCAGTCACCGCTGTCGTACGAGTTGCGGTCCAGGGACTTCGACCGCAGCAGGTCCGAGCCCGCCTGGGAGAGCGCCGGCCCCTGCGACAGCACCGCCGTGCCCATGGCCAGCACCTGCATGCGCGCCCGGTCCGCCGGGGACACCGTCGACGGCAGCTTGAAGGCCAGCGCGTCGAACAGCGCCTCGTTGTCGTGCGCGTCCGCGTAGGCGAGCGCGTCGCCGGGCGCCGCGGCGTAACCCGCCGGGGAGCCGTTGTAGTCGACGCCGGCGCCCGTGACCGGACGGCCCGAGGTGTCGGTGAAGCGGTAGTCCGCCAGGTTGCCCGACAGGCCGACCTTGATCAGGTCCTGGTAGTGCAGCAGCCGGGCGCGCTGCTCCTCGCGGGTGCCGTTGGCGGTGGAGCCGTTGGGCTCGTTGAAGAGTCCGGAGGCGAAGCCCTGGACGCCGGGGTCGGCGTCGAAGGGGCCGCCGCCGCGGACCGCGTCGCGGGCCCGGTCGGAGAACGTGGCGATGCCGGTCCCGGCCATGTTCTTCTGCGTGGCCTGGACGAAGCGGGCGTCGTCGGCGATCTCGCCGAAGTTCCAGCCCTCGCCGTACAGGATGATCTTCTTGCCGTCGACGCCGTCCTTCTCCACCGTCAGCGCGTCGAGCGCCTTGCGCACGGCCAGCATGTTGGCCTTCGGGTGGTGGCCCATCAGGTCGAAGCGGAAGCCGTCGACCTTGTACTCCTTCGCCCAGGTGACGACGGAGTCCACGACCAGCCTGCCCATCATCGCGTTCTCCGGCGCGGTGTTGGCGCAGCAGGTGGAGGTGGCGACGGAGCCGTCGGCCAGCAGCCGGTGGTAGTAGCCGGGCACGATCTTGTCGAGGACGGAGGTGGCGGCCTGGCCGGAGGCGGAGGTGTGGTTGTAGACCACGTCCATCACCACCCGCAGCCCGTCGCCGTTGAGGGCCTGCACCATCCTGCGGAACTCCACGGTGCGGGCCGTGCCGTCCGGGTCGGTGGCGTACGAGCCCTCGGGCACCGTGTAGTGGTACGGGTCGTAGCCCCAGTTGTACGCGTCCTTCGCGGCGGTCTTCGCCACGCACTCCTGCTGCTTGTCGGAGTCGGCGGCGAACGCGGCGAGGTCGCAGTCGGGCGACGCCTGGTCCGCCTTGCGCTCGGGGATGGTGGCGATGTCGAAGGCGGGCAGCAGATGCACGTACGACGTGCCCGCCTTCGCCAGCTCGCGCAGGTGCTTCGAGCCGTCCGAGCCGGCGTCGGCGAAGGCGAGGTACGTGCCGCGGTGCGCGGCGGCGGCCGTCGGGTCCTCCACCGAGAAGTCGCGGACGTGCAGCTCCTGGATCTGCGCGTCGCGCAGCGGTACGGCCTTGGGCTTGGCGAGCGTCGACCAGCCGGACGGCGCGAGGGACTTGTCGCGCAGGTCGACCAGGAGGCTGCGCTCGGAGTCGGCCGTCAGGGCCACCGAGTACGGGTCGGTGACCCGGTTCACCACGACCTCCCCCGCCGTGGGCGCCCACACGGTCACCGCGTACCGGTAGGGCTGCCCCTTCCAGCCCGCCGGCCCGGTCACCGACCACACGCCGGAGGCCGCGTCGCGGCGCATCGGCACGCTGTCGCCGCCGATCTCCAGCGCGACGCGCTGGGCGGTGGGGGCCCATACGGACAGCGTGGGCCGCCCGTCGCGGAACACCGGTCCGAGGCCCGTCTGCTGGGCCGCCCCGGCGTACAGGGCGTCCAGCACCCCGGCGAGCTGGACGCCGGTGGCGGTGAGGACCGCGCCGTTCGCGGCCCGCTGGGTGGCGACGACCTGGCCCTTCAGCGCGTCGCGGACCCGGTCGCGGTCGCGCGGGTCGACGGTGAAGGCCGGGTAGTCCTTCAGGTGCGGGAACTTCGCCTTCTGCGCGGCGGTCAGCTCCGCCGGGTTCAGCCGCAGCCAGCGGGCGGTGCCCGTCAGCTGCCCGTCCTCGACGGCGATCGACCCGTCACGCGAGTACAGCAGCTGGGTGGACGCGGCGGCCGGACTGCCCTTCCACGCCACGGTGTCGGCGTCGAGCCACACGGCCTGCGCCTTGCCGAGGTCGAGGGCCGCGCCCCCGCCCTTCGGCTGCGGCAGGAGGTACTTCTCCTGGCCGTTCAGCATCCACACCTCGTGGCCGTTCGCCGTGAGGTCGAGCGACTGGTCGGCGGGCAGGTCCTTCTCGTCCCCCTTGTGGACGATGTAGCTGAGGGACGTGGCGCCCGCGGCGAGCGGCACCTCATAGACCGCACCATAGGAGTCGATCCGGGACGGCTGAAGGGGCTGCGCCCACTCGGTCGGGTTGGCGGCGCCGGTCCAGGTGTGCAGGCCCCAGCCGTCGTAGTTCCCGTCGGCGCGGTGGTAGTGCAGCACGGCCTTGGAGGTGTCCTGCGGCGGCGAGTCGGGTGCCGTCTCCCGCACCTCGGGCTTGCCCTGCTCGACCCACACCTCGCCGGTCCTCGTCAGATCGACGAAGCGGTCGGCGTCGACGTCCTTCACGCCGTTCTTGTCGACAACGATGAAGCCGACGTTGGAGGCACCGGGCTTGAGCTTGACGTAGGCGAAGGCGCCGTAGGCGTCGCGGCCGATGAACGGCTGGCCCTGCGGCCACGGTCCGGACTGGCCGTCGGCGACGTCGCCCCAGGTGTAGAGGTTCCAGTCGGCGTACTCGCCGTCGGCGCGCTTGTAGTGGACGACCGCGTAGTCGCGGGAGACGGCCGTCGGCGGCTGCTCGACGGGCGGGGCGCCCGCGGTGGTGGCGGCGGTCGCACTCGCGGTGCGGCCCGCGGAGTCGATCACGACGGCCTTGTAGCGGAGTTCGGTGCCGGCGCTCGCGGTGACGTGCTGGGTGACCTTGTACGGGGCGTGGTCGGCGGAGCCGAGGATCCGCCACGGCCCGTCGCCCTGCTGGGCGGCGAAGACGACGCGGTCGAGCTGTCCGCCGGGCACGTCGGCCTCGATCTCGACCGTACCGGCGGCGCCGGCCGCGGGGGCCTTCAGCGTGATCGACGGCTCGGCGGCCGGGGCCCCGAGCGGGGCGGCGGCCTTCAGCACGACGGAGCCGAGGGCCGGCACCTCGACGGTGAGCGTGCGGTCGGCGTCGCTGCGGGCGGTGCCCTCACCGCCGTACAGGAAGGCGAAGTCCTGCGAGGCGGCCGAACCGGTGGGGACGCGCACCGTCCTGGGCGAGGTGCCGCTGTTCACCGCGACGACGTACTCGGTGCGGTCCTTCAGGCCGGTGCGGGAGAAGGCGTACACCGACCCCTCCGCGAGGCGCTCGGTCTGTACGCCGTCGCGCAGCGCCGGGTGGGCCTTGGTGAGCGTGGAGAGCGCGGCGATCTGCCGGTACAGCGGGTGCTGCGGGTCGTAGGCGTCGCTCGCGTGGGTGCGGTCGGTGCCGAGCTGGTCGTCGTCGAGGTAGTCGGCGGTCTTCGAGGCGAAGAGCGTCTGGCGGGCGTCCTTGTCGCCGCCGGCGCCGGTGAAGCCCTGCTCGTCGCCGTAGTAGACGACCGGGTTGCCGCGGCTGAGGAACATCAGCTCGTTGGCCAGCCCGTAGCGCTTGAGCAGCTCCGCGTCGGAGGCGTCCGGGTTGTCCTGCTTCAGGAACGTGCCGAAGCGGCCCATGTCGTGGTTGCCCAGGAAGGGCACCTGCTCGTACGCGTTGGCCTTGTCGGTGGTGTAGCGGTAGTCCTGCGCGAAGAGCCGCGCGAGGGTGTCCGCGGAGCCGCCGCGGGAGGCGAAGGTGCGGGCCGCCTCCTGGAAGGGGAAGTCCAGGGTGGAGTCCAGCCGGCCCTCGGTGACGTACGGGGCGGTCACCGCCGGGTCGGCGGAGTAGACCTCGCCGAACATGAAGAAGTCGTCCCGGCCCTGCTTCGCGGCGTACGCGTCGAGCGCGGTCGCCCACCGGGTCCAGAACTCCTGGTTGACGTGCTTGACCGTGTCGATCCGGAAGCCGTCGATGTCGTAGTCGCGCACCCACCGCTGGTAGATCTTCGTCATGCCCTCGACGACCTCGGGACGTTCGGTCCACAGGTCGTCCAGCCCGACGAAGTCGCCGTTCTCCGAGGACTCGCCGGCGAAGGTGGAGTCACCGCGGTTGTGGTACATCGTGGGGTCGTTGAGCCACGACGGGACCTTGGCGCCGCCGGCCGCGACGGGCGTACGGGGGAAGGAGTCGGCGTCCACGGCCGGGAAGTCCCGGGTGCGGTCGGCGTAGTCGGAGTCGTCGAACGGGACGCCGTCCTTCGTGAGGTACGGGAAGGCGCCCTCGCTCAGATAGCCGTAGGACTTCTCCTGGTAGTCCACGACGTCGGCGGTGTGGTTGGTGATGACGTCGAAGAAGACCTTCATCCCCTTGGCGTGCGCCTTGTCGACGAGCCGCGTGAGGTCCGCGTTGGTGCCGAAGTGCGGGTCGACCTGGGTGAAGTCGGTGATCCAGTAGCCGTGGTAGCCGGCGGAGGCGTTGTCGCCCTCGCCCTGTACGGGACGGTTCTTGAAGATGGGCGCCATCCAGATCGCGGTGGTGCCCAGGCCCTTGATGTAGTCGAGGCGCTCGGTCAGCCCCTTGAGATCGCCGCCCTGGTAGAAGCCCTTGTCGGCCGGGTCGAAGCCGGTGCTGAGCCGGCCGCCGGTGAGGCCGCCGCGGTCGTTGGCGGTGTCGCCGTTGGCGAACCGGTCGGGCAGGACGAAGTAGAACTGCTCCCGGGTCAGGTCGTGCCGGGCCGGTTCCGCCGCCATCGCCGCGTCGGACGGCGGGGGCGTTCAGGTCGGCGACGACCGCGTCCGGCTCGCCCTCGACCGCGACGAGGTCCATGAGCC
>NZ_JBFAXR010000092.1:0-34579 GCF_040680895.1 Streptomyces sp. NPDC051940
CAGGGTGACCCCTCTCACATTCATCTGTCGAGAGTGCGTGTGCGCTTTGTACGGGAACCAGCAGGTATGTCGTTCTCGTCATAGCGATGAATCGCCGGCGGCCAGTCGCGGATGCCGGCCAGGGCGGGCGACGAGGCAGGTCCGGCACCCGCGACGACGGGCCTACCAGGTCGCCACCCCAGACATAAGACCCCGTAGATCTCCGAAGGGGGAGGTCGGATCGTGACGACCGCCAGCACCAAGGTTGCCATCAAGCCGCTCGAGGACCGCATTGTGGTCCAGCCGCTCGACGCCGAGCAGACCACGGCCTCGGGCCTGGTCATTCCGGACACCGCCAAGGAGAAGCCCCAGGAGGGCGTCGTCCTGGCCGTGGGCCCGGGCCGGTTCGAGGACGGCCAGCGCCTGCCGCTCGACGTCGCCGTCGGCGACATCGTGCTCTACAGCAAGTACGGCGGCACCGAGGTGAAGTACAACGGCGAGGAGTACCTCGTCCTCTCGGCTCGCGACGTGCTCGCGATCATCGAGAAGTAAGACACCCGCAGCCAGCTGCAGTCCGAGCCCCGGATCCCAGTGCCTCCGCAGGAGGCCAGGGGCCGGGGCTCTGGCACTTGAGAGGACACATCCAACCCCATGGCGAAGATCCTTAAGTTCGACGAGGACGCCCGTCGTGCCCTTGAGCGCGGCGTGAACAAGCTTGCCGACACGGTGAAGGTGACGATCGGCCCGAAGGGCCGCAACGTCGTCATCGACAAGAAGTTCGGCGCCCCCACCATCACCAACGACGGTGTCACGATCGCCCGCGAGGTCGAGATCGACGACCCGTACGAGAACCTCGGCGCGCAGCTGGTGAAGGAGGTCGCGACCAAGACCAACGACGTCGCGGGTGACGGCACCACCACCGCCACCGTGCTGGCCCAGGCCTTCGTCCGCGAGGGTCTGCGCAACGTCGCCGCCGGTGCCTCCCCGGCCTCCCTGAAGAAGGGCATCGACGCCGCGGTCAAGGCCGTCTCCGACGAGCTGCTGAAGACCGCCCGGCCGATCGACGACAAGTCCGACATCGCCGCCGTCGCCGCGCTCTCCGCCCAGGACGAGCAGGTCGGCGCCCTCATCGGCGAGGCCATGGACAAGGTCGGCAAGGACGGTGTCATCACCGTCGAGGAGTCCAACACCTTCGGCGTGGAGCTCGACTTCACCGAGGGCATGGCCTTCGACAAGGGCTACCTGTCGCACTACATGGTGACCGACCAGGACCGCATGGAGGCGGTGCTGGAGGACCCGTACATCCTGATCAACCAGGGCAAGGTCTCCTCCATCCAGGAGCTGCTGCCGCTGCTGGAGAAGGTCATGCAGGCCGGCGCCTCCCGCCCGCTGCTGATCATCGCCGAGGACGTCGAGGGCGAGGCCCTGTCGACCCTGGTCGTGAACAAGATCCGCGGCACCTTCAACTCGGTCGCCGTCAAGGCCCCGGGCTTCGGCGACCGCCGTAAGGCGATGCTGGGCGACATGGCCGTCCTGACCGGCGGCCAGGTCGTGTCCGAGGAGGTCGGCCTCAAGCTCGAGCAGGTCGGCCTCGACGTGCTGGGCACCGCCCGCCGCGTCGTCGTCACCAAGGACGACACCACGATCGTCGACGGTGCGGGCGACTCCTCGGCCGTGGCCGGCCGGATCGCGCAGATCAAGGCCGAGATCGAGGCCACGGACTCCGACTGGGACCGCGAGAAGCTGCAGGAGCGCCTGGCCAAGCTGGCCGGCGGCGTCTGCGTCATCAAGGTCGGCGCGGCCACCGAGGTCGAGCTGAAGGAGCGCAAGCACCGTCTGGAGGACGCCATCTCCGCGACCCGCGCCGCGGTCGAGGAGGGCATCGTCTCCGGTGGCGGCTCCGCGCTGGTCCACGCCGTGAAGGTGCTGGACGGCAACCTCGGCCTGTCCGGCGACGAGGCCACCGGTGTGGCGCTGGTCGCCCGCGGGGCCGTCGAGCCGCTGCGCTGGATCGCCGAGAACGCCGGCCAGGAGGGTTACGTCATCACCTCGAAGGTCGCCGACCTCGACGCCGGCCAGGGCTACAACGCCGCCACCGGCGAGTACGGCGACCTGGTCAAGCAGGGCGTCATCGACCCGGTCAAGGTCACCCGCTCCGCCCTGGAGAACGCCGCGTCCATCGCCTCCCTGCTGCTGACGACCGAGTCGATCGTCGTCGAGAAGCCGGAAGAGGAGAAGGCCGAGGCCGGCCACGGTCACGGCCACGCGCACTGACCCGGTTCCACCACCGAAGGCCCGGCAGCTCCCCACGCGGGGAGCGGCCGGGCCTTCGGCGTGTACGGCCGCGTCAGCTCGTCGCGGCCCCCAGCACCAGCGGCGCCGCCGCCAGCACCGCCAGGACCGTCGGGACCGGGGCGTTCGCGCCGTCGCCGGCGCGCAGATGGGTGATGACGGCGCCGATGAAGTACAGGACGACGCCGGCGGCGGCCGCGATGCCCAGCGGGCGCAGCCAGATGCCGGCCAGCAGGCCGAGCGCGCCGAGGATCTCCAGCGTCGCGAGGCGCGGCAGCCAGCTGTCCGGGACGGCGGCCCTCCGCATGCCCTCGACGATCTTCTCGTCGCGTACGAGCTTGGCGCGCCCCGAGGCGACGAGCACCAGCGACAGCAGTATCGCGAGGACGGTGTAGGCGATGAACACGAATGCTCCCTGAGCGGTGGGAAGGGGATGGGGTGGGGAAGGCGGGGGAGGGCCGGGGTCAGGCCGCGGCCTGGTCGTACGACGCGCGCAGCACCGTCCGTGCCACGGCCAGCTCCTCCTCGTCGCGCGGCGCGTAGAGCATCACGATGGTGTCCGGGAACTCCGCCCGCCGGCTGATCGGATGGGGCTCGGTCCAGCCCAGCTCCGTCAGCACCGCCAGGTCCGGCGCCGGCACGGTGAGGTGCAGGAAGCCGGAGCGGTGGATATGGCCGAACTCGTCGACCGACGGGTGGAGGAACGCCTCGAAGGGCTGTTCCTCCCGGTGCAGCCGCAGCGCGAGGGAGCCGGGCTCGGAGACGAGGCTCGGCCCGGTACGCACGCCCGGCAGCCCTTCGGCGTACGCCACGAGTGCCGCCCGGATCCCGGGCGGCGAGAAGTCCTCCAGCTGGTCGTGGGGGACCTCCCGGCCGGTCGTGCCGGGCCGGGGCCCCCTGCGCGCGGGCAGTCCGCTGAGATCGACGGCCACAGCTCTCCCTCACCTTCCTGTCGTAGCTTACTTCTTGTTAGCAGCTGAATTATGCGCCAGGATGGCGCGGTGAGAGAAGACGGCACATCGGTTTCCGTAGCGCACATCCGTGTTCCCGCCCCGGTCAGCCAGGATCTGGCCGCCTGCCGGATGCGCGAGGTGCTGGACCGGGTCGGCGACAGATGGAGCGTGCTGGTGCTGGGCGTGCTCGGCGACGGCGCCCTGCGCCACGCGCAGCTGCGCCGTTCGATCCCGGACATCTCCCAGCGGATGCTGACCCTCACCCTGCGCGGCCTGGAGCGCGACGGACTGGTGACCCGCACCGTCACGCCGACCACTCCGCCGCGGGTGGACTACGCGCTGACCGACGCCGGCCGCAGCCTGTCGGCCGCGGTGGCGCCCCTGATGCGCTGGGCCGAGGAGCACCGCGCGTACCTGGACACCGCCCGCGCGGCCTTCGACCGGGCGGACCCGGGTGGACCGGACCTTCCCCGGTCCGAATACTGGGGGCCATGACGACAGCCTTGATCACGGGTTCCACCGCCGGTATCGGCGCCGCCTTCGCCCGGCGGCTGGCCGCCGACGGGCACGATCTGGTGCTTGTCGCCAGGGACGCCGAGCGGCTGCGCAAGCAGGCCGCCGAACTGCACGACCGGCACCGCGTCGAGGTCGACGTGCTCGCCGCCGACCTCACGCAGGACGAGGGCATCGACGCCGTCGCGGAGCGGCTGTCGGACCCCGGCCGGCCCGTCGACCTGCTGGTCAACAACGCCGGGTTCGGCCTCAAGGGCCGCTATCTGGAGGTCTCGATGGCGGACGAGCTGCGCATGCTCAAGCTGCACTGCGAGGCAGTGCTCCGGCTGACCTCCGCCGCCGTGGAGCCGATGCGCGAGCGCGGCCGGGGCGGCGTGGTCAACGTGGCGTCCGTCGCCGCGTTCGTGCCGCGCGGGACCTACGGCGCGAGCAAGGCGTGGGTCGTGCAGTTCACCCAGGGCGCCGCTCGCGACCTGGCCGGTTCGGGCGTACGGCTGATGGCGCTGTGCCCCGGGTTCGTGCGGACGGAGTTCCACTCGCGGGCGGGGATGCGGACCGACAACATCCCCGGCTGGATGTGGCTCGACGCGGACAAGCTGGTCGCGGAGGCGCTGCGCGATCTGGCCAAGGGCAAGACGCTGTCCGTCCCCGACCCCCGCTACAAGGCCCTGATGGGGGCGACGAAGCTGGTCCCCCGCGGCCTGCTCGGCCGGGTGTCCTCGGGCGCGGGCCGCAAGTACGGGCCGCAGTAGCCCCCGGGCGGGCGCGGGCGCTCAGTGCCCGCCGCGCACCGCCCCGGCCCGCTGCCCCGGCTCCACGACCACGAACTGCCCCATCATCCCGCCGTCCTCGTGGTACAGCAGATGGCAGTGGTACATGTACGGCACGTCCGGGTCGGCCGGCCCGTCGAAGCGCAGCGCCAGCCTCATCGTCGTACCGCTGGGCACGTACACCGTGTCCTTCGGCCCGCGCAGCGGGGGCGGCGGCTGCTCGCCGTTCACCTCCAGCACCCGGAACTGGACGTCGTGGACGTGGAAGTTGTGCGGCATGCCGTCCTCGTTGCGCACCGTCCAGACCTCCGTCGTACCGCGGGTGACGGTGGCGTCGATCCGGTCCATCCGCATCGGCTCGCCGTTGATGCCGGACATCCTCAGGTCGAAGTGCCGGTCGCGGACCGCGTCCGAGCCGTCCGGCGTCTCGGGCGCCACGAGCCTCGCGGGCAGCGCGGCGGACGGCCGCAGGGTGTCCGCAGCCCGCAGCTGAAGTACGTCGAACGAGTCGTCGCCGCCGCTGAAGCGCTGGTTCCAGAAGTCGCCGTCGCCCACCGGGTAGCCGCGCAGCATCACCCGCTCGCCCGGTTCCGCCCGCACCACGATCTCCGCCCGCTCGCCCGGCGACAGCTTCAGCCGGTCCGTGGCGTACGGGGCCTCGAGCAGTCCGCCGTCCGTGCCGATCAGCGAGAAGCTCCGGTCGTCGGCGAAGCCGAAGTTGTAGACGCGGGCCGTGGAGGCGTTCAGCAGCCGCAGCCGCACCAGCTCGTCCCCGACCCGGTGGTACGGGGTGAGGGTGCCGTTGACCATCGTCCGGTCGCCGAGGAAACCGGTGTTCTCCATGATCCGGTGGCCGTGGTCGAAGCGGTCGCCGTCGAACTGGGTGTCCTGCACGATCACCGGCACGTCGTTCACGCCGTACTCGGCGGGCAGGTCCAGTCCGGCCGCCTTGTCGTCGTCCAGGATGAACATCCCGGCCAGCCCCCGCTGTACGTGCTCCTCCGTCTGCCCGTGCGGGTGCGGGTGGTACCAGAGGGTGGCGGCCGGCTGGTCCACGGTCCAGCGCGGCGACCAGCTGCCGCCCGGGTCGATCATCTGGTGCGGGCCGCCGTCCATCCGGGCGGGCAGGTGCATGCCGTGCCAGTGCACGGTGGACGGCTCGTCCAGGGTGTTGCGGATGTCGACGCGCACCTTCTCGCCGCGCTCGGCGCGCAGCGTCGGGCCGAGGTAGGCTCCGTTGAAGCCCCAGGTGGGGGTCTGCTGCCCGGGCCGGAACTCCGTCGCGCCCGACTGCATCCGCAGGTCGAAGACCCGGGTGCCGTCCTTCTCCACACGCGATCCGGCGAGCGGCGGTATCGCCAGCCGGTTGTCGAAGGACGCCTTGCCGACGGTCGACACGTCCGCGCTCGTGTAGAGCCAGGTCGCCGCGCCGGCCGCCGCCGTGACCACGACCGTGGCCGTCACGGCCAGCCATATGGCGGCCTTCTTCAGCAGCCTGCTTCCCCTGATCGTCTTCATACGTCAGAGGCTGCTGGCCGGGGCGGTCTGGGGCATCGGGGAAGGTCCCCCAGCCGTCCCCGGCCCGTCCCTGATCCGTCCCTGGGGGAAGTCCCCTACTCCGCGCCGTACTTCTCGATCCAGGTCAGGGCGTCCGCCCGGGCCTCCGGGTGCAGCGCGTCGCCCGCCGCGAGCAGCCGCGGGCGCAGGGTGCGCTCCGTGGTCGCCGCCCGGAACAGGAACGACACCGTCACCTTGTGCTCCGGCCGGTGCACGATCTCGATCGGGTCGCCGCCCCTGATCTCGCCGGGCTCGATCACCCTGAGGTACGCGCCGGGCGCGGCGGCCTGAGTGAAGCGCTTGACCCATCCCTGCTCGCCGAGCCAGCCGGCGAACGTGCGGCAGGGGATCCGGGCGGACGTGACCTCCAGCACCACGTCCGGGCCGATCCGCCAGCGCTCGCCGATCCTGGCGCCGGTGATGTCGAGGCCCTCGGTGGTCAGGTTCTCGCCGAAGGTCCCGTTCGGCAGCTCGCGGCCCAGCTCGCGCGCCCAGCCGTCGAGGTCCTCGCGGGCGAACGCGTACACCGCCTGGTGGTCGCCGCCGTGGTGCCGCAGGTCGCCGATGGTGTCACCGGCCACCCCGCTGCCGCCGGTGCCCTTCGGGCCGGGCGCCGTGACGGCCACGGGGCCGTCCGCCGGGCGCTTGTCGATCGCGGTGATGAAGTCCTTCGCGTCGGTGATGTCCGGGGCGTGGCGCGGATGGCCGAGGTTCACGGAGAGCAGCTTCATACGGCGCACGGTAGGTGCGCGCGGCGCGGAGCGGCAACGTCGTTTCGGTGACCCCAAGCCCGTGCACGCAAGCGGGCCCGCTCTCAAAGCACCGCTTATACTGGTAAGTATGTTCGAAGCCCGCCATCTCCGCGTGCTGCGCGCCGTCGCCGCCACCGGGTCCTTCTCCGCCGCCGCCCGCGAGCTCGGCTGTACGCAGCCGGCCGTGAGCCAGCAGATGAAGGCCCTGGAGCACGCCGCCGGCACCCCGCTGCTGGTGCGGGCGGGGCGCGAGACGCGGCTCACCCAGGCCGGCGAGGCGCTGGTGCGGCACGCGGCCGGGATCCTCGCGGGGCTGACCGCCGCCGAGGAGGAGGTCGCGGCGATCGCCGGACTGCGCGCCGGACGGGTGCGCCTGGTCTCGTTCCCGAGTGCCAGCTCCACCCTCGTCCCGGCGGCGCTCGCGGCCATGCGCCGCGACCACCCGGACATCCGCGTCTCGCTGGAGGAGGCCGAGCCGCCGCGCTCGGTGCAACTGCTGCGCGAGGGCGACTGCGAGATCGCGCTGGCCTTCCGGTACGACGGCTCCTCGACCGGTGAGGACTGGGAGGGCCTGGTCGTACGGACCCTGCGCCGCGATCCGCTCATGGGGCTGCTGCCGCAGGGGCATCCGCTGGCCGCGGCGGGCGGACTGGCCCTGGACCAGCTCGCGGACGAGCCGTGGATCGCGGGCTGCCCGCGCTGCCGCCGGCATCTGGTGGAGATCTGCGAGAACGCCGGGTTCACACCCCGGATCGACTTCGCCACGGACGACTACCCGGCCGTGATCGGCCTGGTCGGCGCCGGCCTCGGGGTGGGCGCGCTGCCCGCGCTGGCGGTCGGGGCCGTCGGCGCCCGGCAGTCGCGGGTCGCGGCCGTGCCGCTGACCCCGCCGGTCCACCGCGAGATCGTCGCGCTGACGCTGCCCGACCTGGCGCAGGTGCCGGCGGTCGGGGCGATGCTCGACAAGCTCGCGGTGGAGGCTCCCTAGTTCGCCGTCCTCAGTCCGACGCGACGGCGGGGGCCGTCGCCATCCGGTGTCTGGCGCGGCCCATGAGCTCTTCGCGCTCGTCCTCGGTCAGCCCGCCCCAGACGCCGTAGGGCTCCCGCACCGCCAGCGCGTGCGCCGCGCACTCGGCGCGTACGGGGCAGCGCATGCACACCTCTTTCGCGGATGCTTCGCGTGCGCTGCGGGCGGCGCCCCTCTCGCCCTCAGGGTGGAAGAACAGCGAGCTGTCGACGCCTCGGCAGGCTGCAAGGAGCTGCCAGTCCCACAGGTCGGCGTTCGGCCCCGGGAGTCGGGAGAAATCGGCCATTACTTGTCCCCTTGAAACCGTACGAACAGTGCGTGTTCCAACCAAACCCTACGTCTACTGACTAACTAGATGTAAATATTACTCTTCGTCCAAATCGCGCTGACAATTAGTAAAACGGTAAAAAATAGCCCAATCGGGTCATGGTTAAGGGGATCTGAAGGCTGTCAAGCGGGCCTGTGGCGTGGTCGCGTCCTCACGTAGAGTTCCGGTCGTCGGATCTTCCGGACTCGGGCGAACGGGTGGGTCGGCACGGGGGCGCGGTCGCCGCGACTGCGCCATGAGGAGCCCCCGTAACTCTTTCGGGTGACCGTCGTTGAGAGTGCGGAAGCGGTTGAACGGCAGCCGGGCCCGAGCGGCCCGGAGGCCCGACTCACCGACACTGACGCTTTGTAGAGATCGCATCGGCCCTGGAGGCTCAAGGTGACGCGCATCAGCCCCGGAGGACGGCCATGACTTCCGTCCTCGTCTGCGACGACTCCCCACTGGCCCGAGAGGCGCTCCGGCGCGCGGTCGCGACCGTGCCCGGCGTCGAACGTGTGACCACGGCGGCCAACGGCGAGGAAGTCCTCCGCCGCTGGGGTGCCGACCGTTCGGACCTGATTCTGATGGACGTACGCATGCCCGGTCTGGGCGGCGTCGAGACGGTCCGCCGGCTGCTGTCCGCGGACCCGGGCGCCCGGATCATCATGCTCACGGTCGCCGAGGATCTGGACGGGGTCGCCCTCGCGGTGGCCGCCGGTGCCCGCGGCTATCTGCACAAGGACGCCTCGCGCGCCGAACTGCGGGCCACGGTCACCCAGGCTCTCGCCGACCCGACCTGGCGGCTCGCCCCGCGGCGGCTGCGGTCCGCGGAGATGGGCGCCGCGCCCACGCTCACCGCGCGGGAGATCCAGGTGCTGGAGGGCATGAGCCACGGCCGCTCCAACGCCGAGATCGGGCGTGAGCTCTTCCTCTCCGAGGACACGGTCAAGACGCACGCGCGCCGCCTCTTCAAGAAGCTCGGCGCTTCGGACCGTGCCCACGCGGTCGCACTCGGGTTCCGCTGGGGCCTGGTCCGCTGACCCCGTTCGCGGGCCGCGCACCGTGCGAGCCGCCGACGCAGCCGGGTCCCCGCCCGCACCGCGGGCGGGGCGGCCGTCGGGAACGCCGACACGTTTCGCGCGCGATGCCGCATGCTTGAAGCATGAGGGTCCCGACTGTGTCGACCATGCGGCTGGCGCCGCGCGGCAGTTCGGACCGGGAGGGTGTTGAAGTGGTCGCCGCGCCTGCTCATAACGCTTCGGTCTACAACGAAGATCGTGCACCCGCTGGTGCCGCGAATGGCTCCGCCTCAGGGCACCATGGACGGATGCGTGGCGACGAGACCCAGACGATCCATGGGGTTCCCCCTGGTTCGGCGGGGCGTCCCCCGTCCGCCGGCGGCCGGGAGCGCGCCGAGGCCGCGGAGAGCCTGGGAGCCCTCGTCCAGCTCGCGGCCGAGGGTGACGAACAGGCCACGGACGAGCTGCTCGGCCTGGTGCATCCGCTCGCGCTCCGGTACGTGAGGACGCGGCTGCAGCGGCTGCCCGGCGACGCCCGGCACTTCACCGACGACCTCGCGCAGGAGGTCTGCCTCGCGGTCCTCTGCGCGCTGCCGCGCTACCGGGACACGGGGCGCCCCTTCGAGGCGTTCGTCTTCGCCATCGCCTCGCACAAGGTCGCCGATCTGCAGCGGGCCGCGATGCGCTCGCCCGGGTCCACGGCCGTGCCCTCCGACGAGATGCCCGAGCAGCCCGACAGCTCGCTGGGCCCGGAGGAGCGGGCGCTGCTGCGCAGCGACGCGGAGTGGGCCCAGCGCCTCCTCGCCCGCCTCCCGGAGAACCAGCGCGAGCTGGTGCTGCTGCGGGTGGCCGTGGGCCTCACCGCGGAGGAGACGGGCCAGGTCCTCGGCATGTCGCCGGGGGCGGTCCGGGTCGCCCAGCACCGCGCGCTGTCGCGCCTGCGGGCGCTGGCCGAGCGCTCGGCGTAACGCCTACCGTCTGCAGAGGCGACCGCCTGCGGGACCACGGGCTCCGGCGGGGGTCCGGGGGCGGAGCCCCCGGAATCCTCTTGACCGCAGCAGGCGCGCGCGGCGTTCGTGCGTTCCGCCGAACAGGCGGATTCCGGGGCAGTGCGTTTCGCCCAGTACCATGGGTTTCCGGATCAGCGCAAGACCCACTGGAAGGTGTCATGAGCAGCCACGTCGACGGAGTCCCCGCCAAATTCGCCACTCTCGGGCTGACCTACGACGACGTCCTGCTGCTGCCAGGCGCCGCCGACATGGCCCCGCACGAGATCGACACGTCCAGCTTCGTCTCCCGCAACGTCCGGGTGAACGTACCGCTGCTGTCCGCCGCCATGGACAAGGTCACCGAGGCGCGGATGGCCATCGCGATGGCCCGCCAGGGCGGCGCCGGTGTCCTGCACCGCAACCTCTCCATCGAGGACCAGGCCAACCACGTCGACCAGGTCAAGCGCTCCGAGTCGGGCATGGTCACCGACCCGATCACGATCCACCCCGAGGCCACGCTCGCCGAGGCGGACGCGCTGTGCGGCAAGTTCCGCATCAGCGGCGTGCCCGTCACCGACGGGGAGCGCCGGCTGGTCGGCATCGTCACCAACCGCGACATGGCCTTCGAGCCGGACCGCAGCCGCCGCGTCAGCGACATCATGACGCCGATGCCGCTGATCACCGGAAAGGTCGGCATCTCCCGCGAGGACGCGATGGAGCTGCTGCGCCGGCACAAGATCGAGAAGCTGCCGCTCGTCGACGAGGCGGGCGTGCTCAAGGGCCTCATCACGGTCAAGGACTTCGTCAAGGCCGAGAAGTACCCGAACGCCGCCAAGGACTCCGAGGGCCGCCTCATCGTCGGCGCGGCGGTCGGCGTGGCCGGTGACGCGTTCGAGCGGGCGCAGGCGCTGATCGCCGCGGGTGTTGACTTCATCGTGGTGGACACCGCGCACGGTCACTCGCGGCTCGTCGGCGATATGGCGGCGAAGATCAAGTCGAACTCCCACGTCGACGTCGTCGCCGGCAACGTCGCCACCCGCGACGGCGCCAAGGCGCTGGTCGACGCGGGCGTCGACGGCATCAAGGTCGGCGTCGGACCCGGCTCCATCTGCACCACGCGCGTCGTCGCGGGTGTGGGCGTGCCGCAGGTCACCGCGATCTACGAGGCCGCGCAGGCCGCGAAGGACGCGGGCGTGCCGGTGATCGGTGACGGCGGTCTGCAGTACTCCGGCGACATCGCCAAGGCCATCGTGGCCGGGGCGGACACGGTCATGCTGGGCTCGCTGCTCGCGGGCTGCGAGGAGTCGCCGGGTGAGCTGCTCTTCATCAACGGCAAGCAGTTCAAGTCGTACCGCGGCATGGGTTCCATCAGTGCGATGCAGACGCGCGGCGGCACGAAGTCGTACTCCAAGGACCGGTACTTCCAGGAGGAGGTCAAGTCCGACGAGCAGCTGATCGCCGAGGGCATCGAGGGCCAGGTCCCCTACCGGGGCCCGCTCTCCTCGGTCGTGCACCAGCTGGTCGGCGGTCTGCGCCAGTCGATGTTCTACGTCGGCGGCCGCACGATCCCCGAGGTCAAGGAGAACGGCCGCTTCGTCCGCATCACCGCCGCGGGCCTGAAGGAGTCGCACCCGCACGACATCCAGATGACGACCGAGGCCCCGAACTACAGCCCGCGCCGCTAGTCTGGATGTGCTGACCAGGGGGTTCCGCATGCTGTACTCGGTGAAGTTCTCGGAGGAGGCGGCCCGCGTCCGTGACGCGCTGCCGGCCGACCGCCGCGCCCTGCTGGAGCGCGGGCTGACGGTGCTGGCGACCGACCCGCGCCCGAAGATGTCGATACCGATCTCCGGGGACGAGGCGACGCGCTCGCTGGCGCTGACGCAGAACATCGCGATCGAGTACGTCGTGAGCGACGGGCTGCTGTTCGTCCTGGTCGTCCATGTCGTCGACTTCACCCAGGTGCTCCTGGAGGAGTGACACAGCCCCGGCGGGACGACCCGCACCGGAGACGCCGAAGGCCCCGCACCGTGTGTGCGGGGCCTTCGGCGTGCGGGCTAGACCGCCAGCGACAGCAGCAGGACGAAGACCAGGGCCGACACGGAGATGATCGTCTCCATCACCGACCACGTCTTCAGTGTCTGCGGGACCGACATTCCGAAGTACTCCTTCACCAGCCAGAAGCCCGCGTCGTTGACGTGGCTGAAGAAGAGCGAGCCCGCGCCGACCGCGAGGACGAGGAGGGAGACCTCCGCCGTGCCCATGTCCGCGGCGAGCGGTGCCACCAGGCCCGCGGCCGAGATCGTGGCGACCGTCGCGGAGCCCGTCGCGAGGCGGATGCCGACCGCGATCAGCCAGCCGAGCAGCAGCGCGGAGATGTTCCAGTCCTGCGAGATGTCCAGGATCATCTGGCCGACGCCCACGTCGATCAGCGTCTGCTTGAAGCCGCCGCCCGCACCGACGATCAGCAGGATGCCCGCGATCGGGACGAGGGACTTCTCCACCGTCGTCGCCAGCCGGTCCTTGCCGAAGCCCGCGGCGCGGCCGAGCGTGAACAGGCCGACCATCACGGCCGCGAGCAGCGCGATCAGCGGCGCGCCGATGACGTCGAAGGTGCGCTGCACCGGGCTCTCGGGATCGTCGACGACGATGTCCACCAGGGCCTTCGCCAGCATCAGCGCGACCGGCAGCAGTACGGTCGCCACCGTGGCGCCGAAGCCCGGGCGCTTCTCCAGGTCCTCCGACGGACGCTGGGGTATCAGCCCCTCCGGCGGGGTGACGTCGACCCAGCGGGCGGCGTAGCGGGAGAACAGCGGGCCGGCGATGACGACGGTCGGGACGGCGACCAGTACGCCGAAGGCCAGCGTGACGCCGAGGTTGGCGTCGAGGGCGTCGATCGCGGCGAGCGAGCCGGGGTGCGGCGGGACCAGGCCGTGCATGACGGACAGGCCGGCCAGGGCGGGGATGCCGACGCGCATCAGGGAGTGGCCGCCGCGCCGCGCGACCAGCAGCACGACCGGGATCAGCAGCACGATGCCGACCTCGAAGAACAGCGGCAGCCCGATGACGCCCGCGATCAGCGCGATCGCCCAGGGCATGGAGCGCGTCCCGGCCCTCGCCAGGATCGTGTCGACGATCTGGTCCGCGCCGCCGGAGTCCGCGAGCAGCTTGCCGAGGATGGCGCCGAGCGCGATGAGGACGCCGACGCCGGCCACGGTGTTGCCCAGGCCCGTGCTGAAGCCGGTGATCACCTTGTCGAGCGGGGCGCCGGCCGCCGCGCCGAGCCCGAACGAGCCGATGGTGAGCGCGAGGAACGCGTGCAGCTTGAGCTTGGTGATCAGCAGCACGATGACGGCGATGCCGAACAGGACGGCGACCGCGAGCTGAGCGTGGCCGGCGGAGGTGATCGGCTCGGTGGGAGCCGTACCCGCCGCCAGCATCTCGGCGCTGAGATGCATGGAGGGGAGTCCTTGGATCTTGGGGGAGGGGAGCGGGTCGTACGGAGGGGGCGGCCGGATCAGTCCGGCGCCGAGCGGACGGCCGCGGCCGCCTGCCCGGTGACGTCCTCGGGGGAGGGGCCGACGGGGACGGCGGCACCGCGCTCGTCGGACTGCAGCGGCTCCAGGGCGACGAACTGCGAGTCCAGCAGGCCCTGCGGCATGAAGTGGCCGATGCGCGCCGCCAGCCGGGCGGCGATCAGGGACCGCTCGCCGGTGAGGTGGACGAAGAAGAGGCCGGGCGCGGCGGCCCGCAGCCGGTCGCGGTAGGCCCGCTTCAGGGCCGAGCAGCTGACCACGCCCCCGCTGCCGGTGTGCGCCTGCGCCCAGGCGCCGATGGCGTCGAGCCAGGGCGCGCGGTCGGAGTCGTCCAGCGGGTGACCGGAGGCCATCTTGGCGATGTTCGCCGCCGGATGGAACTCGTCGGCCTCCGCGTACGGCACGCCCAGCCGGGCGGCCAGCAACGCGCCGACGGTGGACTTGCCCGTACCGGACACGCCCATGACGACGACGAGCGGCTTGTCGTGCATCGGGTGGTACCTCGCTGTCTCCGTTGACCTGCGAGCCACACTCAACGCCATATGTATGACTTATTCAAGGGACTGTGACTCAAACGTCATACATAAGTGCCCTGCTGGTCCGGCGCGTAGGATGAACGGGCCATGGAGACCAGCCGGCAGGGCCTGCACGCCCGCCTTCTCGAGACGATCGGTCCGGCGATCGCCGCCGGCGCCCACCCGCCGGGCTCGGTGCTGCGCACCGACGAGCTGGAGGAGCGCTTCGGCGTCTCCCGCACCGTCGTCCGCGAGGCCGTCCGGGTGCTGGAGTCGATGCGGCTGGTCGAGTCGCGCCGGCGTGTCGGCGTCACCGTCCTGCCGCCGGAGCAGTGGGACGTCTTCGACCCCCAGGTCATCCGCTGGCGGATGGCCGGCCCCGACCGCCCCCGCCAGCTGCGCTCGCTGACCACGCTGCGCTCCGCCATCGAACCCGTCGCCGCCGGCCTGGCCGCCCGCAACGCCACTCCGCAGCAGTGCGCGGACATCACCCGGCACGCCATGGACATGGTGGCGACCTCGCGCGGGCGGCAGCTCCAGGCGTATCTGGTGCACGACATCGCCTTCCACCACGTGGTGCTGCGCGCCTCGGGCAACGAGATGTTCGCGCGGCTCGGCGACGTGGTGAGCGAGGTGCTGACGGCGCGGACCGAGCACGAGGTGATGTTCGAGGACCCCGATCCGCCCGCGGTGACCCTGCACGTCCAGGTGGCGGAGGCGATCCGGTGCCGCGACGCGGCGCGCGCGGAGGCGCTGACCCGGGAGATCACCGAGGGTGCGCTGCGGGAGCTGGACGTCCTGGCGCCGTGACCGGTCCGTACGCCCGGTGCGCGGTCAGGCCCGTACACAGGACGTGCCGACGGTCCGTACAGGGGATACTGGGTCCGGACAACTGAGGAAGGGTTGGTCGTGACTGAGATCGAGATCGGGCGGGGCAAGCGGGGCCGGCGGGCCTACGCCTTCGACGACATCGCCATCGTGCCGAGCCGGCGTACCCGGGACCCCAAGGAGGTCTCGATCGCGTGGCAGATCGACGCGTACCGCTTCGAGCTGCCGTTCCTGGCCGCCCCCATGGACTCCGTCGTCTCGCCGCAGACGGCGATCCGCATCGGGGAGCTGGGCGGTCTCGGCGTACTCAACCTCGAGGGTCTGTGGACCCGGTACGAGGACCCCGAGCCGCTGCTCGCGGAGATCGCCGAGCTGGACGAGCGCACCGCGACGCGGCGGATGCAGGAGATCTACGCCGAGCCGATCAAGGAGGAGCTGATCGGGCAGCGGATCAAGGAGGTGCGGGACTCCGGGGTGACCACGGCGGCCGCGCTCTCCCCGCAGCGCACCGCGCAGTTCTCCAAGGCCGTCGTGGACGCGGGCGTCGACATCTTCGTGATCCGCGGGACGACCGTCTCCGCCGAGCACGTGTCGGGTGCCGCGGAGCCGCTGAACCTGAAGCAGTTCATCTACGAGCTGGACGTGCCGGTCATCGTGGGCGGCTGCGCCACCTACACCGCCGCGCTGCACCTGATGCGCACCGGCGCGGCCGGCGTCCTCGTCGGCTTCGGCGGCGGGGCCGCGCACACCACCCGCAGCGTGCTGGGCATCCAGGTCCCGATGGCGACCGCGGTCGCCGACGTGGCCGCCGCCCGGCGGGACTACATGGACGAGTCCGGCGGCCGGTACGTGCACGTCATCGCCGACGGCGGCGTCGGCTTCTCCGGCGACCTGCCGAAGGCCATCGCCTGCGGCGCGGACGCCGTGATGATGGGCTCGCCGCTGGCGCGCGCGACGGACGCGCCCGGCCGCGGGCACCACTGGGGCATGGAGGCCGTGCACGAGGACGTACCACGGGGGAAGGTGATGAACCTCGGCGCCGTGGGTACGACGGAGGAGGTGCTGCTCGGCCCCTCCCACACCACCGACGGCTCGATGAACTTCTTCGGCGCGCTGCGGCGCTCGATGGCCACGACCGGCTACTCGGAGCTCAAGGAGTTCCAGCGGGTCGAGGTCACGGTGGCCCGTAGCAACCGGTAGAACCAGCAGTACGCCGAAGGGGCGGCACCGGTCACCGGTGCCGCCCCTTCGCGTGGTACGCCGTGCGTCAGTCGTCCGAGCCGAGCTTGAACGACGCCGCGACCGCGGCCAGCGGGCCGAGGACCAGGAAGGCCCACTCCTTGCCCGTCAGCGCGTCGGCCCAGCCCTTGATGTTGTCGACGAGGCCGTCGGTGAAGATGGAGAACGCGCTCACCTCACCCTTGGTCATCTCGTCGGCGGCGAGACCCGCGCCGTAGAGCTCGCCGAAGAGGATCGCCACGGCGGCGAGCACGGCGCCGACGATCCACAGCGCGATGTTCCTGCCGCCCAGCTTGCCGATGACGGCGCCGATCAGGGCGCCGACGCCGATCGCGGCGTAGGTGTAGCGGGTGATGGAGACCTCGCCCTTGTCCAGGTCGAAGTCGTAGCCGGCCTTGACGACGTAGGAGTACACGACGGCCGCGATGACGGCCGCGACCAGGCCCGCGCCCAGCGCGATGAGGGTCTTGTTCGCGCCGCTCTGCTGCGGCTCCGGCGTGCCGAAGACGCCGTCGGCGGGAGCGGGAGCGGCCGCCGGCGCGGCGCTGTTCTCGGGCTGTTCGGTGCTCATGGGAGATCCCCCCGGGGGAGTTCAGTGGAAGGACCACGCACGGGGACGTGTGAAACAGGTGTGCGGTCCGTGGAACGAGGGGCGACGGTAGCAGTTGAGGAGTACGGG
Source organism: Streptomyces sp. NPDC051940 (assembly GCF_040680895.1). Taxonomy (NCBI): domain Bacteria; kingdom Bacillati; phylum Actinomycetota; class Actinomycetes; order Kitasatosporales; family Streptomycetaceae; genus Streptomyces; species Streptomyces sp. NPDC051940. Next base: position 16,956 of record NZ_JBFAXR010000092.1, read on the forward strand.
ACAACAACCCGTTTATGGGTCCCGTGACACGACCGTCACAGATGCGAACTCCGGCGGAGACCTAGGACGTCTCGGACACCCGTTTCGCCACGAGATATCCCTCCGCGCCCGCGACGACGTAGAACATCACGTCGTTCCGCCCGATGACGTCGTGCCGCCAGAAATCGAGCGCGTCCGCCCACGAGCCGACGTACACCGCCGAGGCCACCCACTGCACGAGGACGACGCCCAGCCACGCGAGGGGCACACCCATCAGCGCGACCTTGCGGGCCCGCGCCGACGTGCCGCCCGCCTTGCCGAGGGCGGCGCCCACGAGGATGCCGACGGCCAGGGCGAAGTAGCCCTGTTCGAGCCCGCGATGGCCGGTCGTCGCCTGCAGCGGACCGAGGACGAGGGCTCCGACGAGCGCGGCTCCCGCCCCGGCCGCCAGCCCCTGCCAGGGACCGGACCGCCCGCGGCCGTTGGATCCGTCACCCATCGCCGACCCGCTCATACGACTGAACCGTACAACGTTCATCTACCCGTAACGAGCGCTTCGCCACCGTTACAGCCGTTGTGCGGCACCGGTCGGCGAGGCGCCCCGGGTGTCCAGCATCAGCTGCGCCTTCACCGCCAGTCCCTGCAGGTCGTAGGTGCGGTGCTGCTGCAGCAGCACCGTCAGGTCGGCGCCCGCCACCGCCTCGTACAGGCTGTCCGCCCGCGGTACGGGGTGGCCGTGCACCCGCCACTGGGCGACGTACGGGTCGTGGAACGACAGATGCGCGCCCAGCTCCATCAGCCGCGAGGCGATCTCGTGGGCGGGCGAGCCCTCCAGGTCGCCGAGGTCCGGCTTGTACGTCACGCCCAGCAGCAGCACGCGTGCGCCGCGCACCGATTTGCCGTGCTCGTTCAGCAACTGCGCGCAGCGCTGGGTCACATAGCGCGGCATCCGGCCGTTGACCTCCTGCGCCAGCTCCACCATGCGCAGCGGGTAGCCGAGGCTGCGGGTGGAGTACGGCAGGTAGTTCGGGTCGATCGGCACGCTGTGGCCGCCGACGCCCGGGCCGGGGCGGAACGCCTGGAAGCCGAAGGGCTTGGTCTCGGCGCAGCGGATGACGTCCCACAGGTCGATGTCGAGGTCGTGGCAGTACCACGACATCTCGTTGACCAGGGCGATGTTGACGTGGCGGTAGTTCGTCTCCAGCACCTTCACCGCCTCCGCCTCGCGCGGCCCGCGGGCCCGTACGACCCGGTCGGTGAGCCGTCCGTAGAAGGCGGCGGCGGCCTCCGTGCAGGCGGGGGTGAGCCCGCCGATCACCTTCGGGATGTGCGCGTCGTCGTGGGTGCGGCTGCCCGGGTCGTGGCGGCCGGGGGAGTACGCCAGATGGAAGTCGCGGCCCGCGCGCAGCCCCGAGCCCTGCTCCAGGATCGAACGCAGCATCCCCTCGGTGGTACCGGGGTACGTCGTCGATTCGAGGACGACCGTCGTGTGCGGGCGCAACCGGGCCGCCAGGGTGCGGGCCGCGGTGCGCAGCTCCGTCAGGTCCAGCGCGTGGTCCGCGCCCAGCGGGGTGGGGACGCAGATGACGGCCGTACGGACCCGGCCCAGCTCCGCCGGGTCGTCGGTGGCGCGGAAGCCGGATCCCAGCATCCGCCGGATCTCGGCCGCGCTGAGCGAGCCGTCGACGGGCGGCCGGCCCGCCGTGAGCTCGTGCACCGCCCGCGGGTCGGGGTCGAAGCCGAGGGTGTCGATGGCGGCCATGGTGGCCGCGTGGGCGAGGGGCAGGCCGTGGTGACCGAGTCCGATCACGGCGAGGTCGGCGGGCATGCTGTCAGGCTAAAGGCGAATATGACTGATATTCACTATTTGTAAACGAGAGACCTGGAAGTTCGCACGGTGGATGCAATCGCTCAGGCCGGACAGAATCGACAGTCGGGACACCACGGCGTTCCGGCACCCCCTCCGCGGGCACGTGCGCGGACCGGGCGCCGGCGAGAGCGGAGGCAGCGGTGAGGACAGCGAAACTGGGGCCGGCCGAGCGCGGTGCGGCCCTCGCACGTATGGCGGAGCACGAGCTGGACGTCCTGGTCGTCGGCGGCGGCGTGGTCGGCGCCGGCACGGCGCTGGACGCGGCCACCCGGGGGCTGTCGACGGGGCTCGTCGAGGCCCGGGACTGGGCCTCTGGCACGTCGAGCCGGTCCAGCAAGCTGATCCACGGCGGGCTGCGCTATCTGGAGATGCTGGACTTCGCGCTGGTGCGGGAGGCGCTGAAGGAGCGCGGCCTGCTGACCGACCGGATCGCCCCGCACCTGGTGAAGCCGGTGCCGTTCCTGTACCCGCTGCAGCACCGCGGCTGGGAGCGCTTCTACGCCGGCAGCGGTGTCGCGCTGTACGACGCGATGTCCGTCTCCGGCGGCCATGCCCGGGGGATGCCCGTACACCGGCACCTCTCGCGTACGAAGGCGCTGCGGGTCGCGCCGTGCCTGCGCAAGGAGTCGCTGGTCGGGGCCATCCAGTACTACGACGCGCAGATGGACGACGCGCGCTACGTCGCCACGCTCGTGCGCACCGCCGCCTCGTACCGGGCGCATGTCGCCAACCGGGCGCGGGTCGTCGGCTTCCTGCGCGAGGGCGAGCGGGTCGTCGGCGTGCGCGTGCACGATCTGGAGCAGGGCGGCCAGTTCGAGGTGCGGGCCCGGCAGGTCGTCAACGCCACCGGCGTGTGGACGGACGAGACGCAGGCGATGGTGGGCGAGCGCGGGCAGTTCCACGTCCGGGCGTCGAAGGGCATCCACCTCGTCGTACCGCGGGACCGGATCCACTCGACGACCGGGCTGATCCTGCGGACCGAGAAGTCCGTGCTGTTCGTCATCCCGTGGGGGCGGCACTGGATCATCGGTACGACGGACACCGACTGGGATCTCGACAAGGCCCATCCGGCGGCCTCCAGTGCCGATATCGACTATCTGCTGGAGCACGTGAACTCCGTGCTCGCCGTGCCCCTGACACGGGACGACGTCGAGGGCGTGTACGCCGGGCTGCGGCCGCTGCTGGCGGGTGAGTCGGAGGCCACCAGCAAGCTGTCGCGCGAGCACACCGTCGCGCATCCCGTGCCGGGGCTCGTGGTGGTGGCGGGCGGCAAGTACACGACGTACCGGGTGATGGCCGAGGACGCCGTGGACGCGGCCGTGCACGGGCTGGACCAGCGGGTCGGGCCGTGCGTCACCGAGACGGTGCCGCTGCTCGGGGCCGAGGGCTACGCCGCGCTGTGGAACGCCCGCGGGCGGACGTCGGCGCGCACCGGGCTGCACGTGGCGCGGATCGAGCACCTGCTGAACCGGTACGGCTCGCTGGCGGACGAGCTGCTGGAGCTGATCGCGGCGGACCCGGGGCTGGGTGAGCCGCTCGGCGGCGCCGAGGACTATCTGCGGGCGGAGATCGTGTACGCGGCGTCCCACGAGGGGGCGCGCCATCTGGACGACGTGCTCACCCGGCGGACGCGGATCTCCATCGAGACCTTCGACCGGGGGACGCGATCGGCGCGCGAGTGCGCGGAGTTGGTGGCGCCGGTGCTGGGGTGGGACAAGGAGCAGGTGGAGAAGGAGGTCGAGCACTACGAGAAGCGCGTGGAGGCGGAGCGCGAGTCGCAGCTGCAGCCGGACGACCAGACGGCGGACGCGGCGCGGCTCGGGGCGCCGGAGATCGCGCCGCTGTGACGGGATCCGTCGACCGGGCACTTGCCGGGATCGCGGAGCGTGACCCGTACCTCCGGGCTTTCATCGACGTGGGGGCGGACGACGTCCGCGACGTGGATCCCGCGGCGCCCCTCGCCGGTGTGCCCGTCGCCGTCAAAGGGCCCGCGGGGCGGCGGGGATGGGCCGCGCGGCAGGTCGCGGCGGCCGGGGGTGTGGTCGTCGGGGCGACGGCCGTGCCCGGGCCCGGGACCACCTGGCAGACGTGGGGGCAGGGGCGCGGCGGGCCGACGCTCAACCCGTGGGACCCCGCGCGGACGCCCGGCGGGTCCTCGGCCGGGGCCGGCGCGGCGGTCGCGGCGGGCATGGTGCCCCTGGCCACCGGCGGCGACGGGGCCGGGTCGGTGCGGATCCCGGCCGCGTGGTGCGGGGTGTTCGGGCTGAAGACGACCGGCGGCGCGCTGCCGTCGCCGGACCGGAGCGGACTGGCGGCGCCGGGCGTGCTCGCCGCCTCGGCGCGGTGGGTGGACGCGTATCTGCGGGCCGTCGGGCTCGCGGGCGGGGCGCCCCGGCTGCCGGCGCGGGCGGTGTGGTCGGCGGACCTCGGTTTCGCCGGCACCGACGCCGGGCAGGCGCGTACCGCGTGGGAGGCGGTGCGGCGGCTGGCCGCGGCGGGGGTCGTGGAGCTGGTGCCGTACGACGTCGGCCTGCGGGATCCGGCGGAGGCGTGGTTCGCCGTACGACGGGGCGAGGCCGGGGTCCGAGACCCCAACGGGCCTGCTCTGGACGCCCTGTTCGGGCGTGCGGAGCTGCTGCTCACCCCGGCCACGCCCGGCCCGCCGCACGGTCACGACGGCCCGGGCGATCGCTACAGCACGGCGCTCACCTGGGCGTTCAACGTCAGCGGCCATCCGGCCGGCACCGTGCCCGCCGGGCTCGGCGCGGACGGCCTCCCCGTGGGCCTGCAGCTCGTGGCCGCGCACGGGCAAGAGCCGCTGCTGGCCGCCGTGATGGACGCGGCGGAGCGGGAGGGCGCCGCGGTCGTGCGAGATCCTCCCGCGCGGTGGGCCTGACGGGACGATTGAGGCGGGTGAGGGCCGTGGGACGGGAACCGAACACCGGGTTCCGGTCGTCAGCGCGGGCAGGACCCGGCGGCCCGCGTGTCGGCGGCATGAGACACAATGGGGGCTCCTGCCGGGGGTGGTTTGCGTTAGGGGACACATGGGCCACGAAGGGGACGGCAAGCTGCTTGCGGGGCGCTACCGGCTGGGCGCCGTGCTGGGCCGGGGCGGTATGGGCACGGTCTGGCGGGCGACGGACGAAGTGCTCGGCCGCACGGTCGCGGTGAAGGAGCTGCGCTTTCCGAACGCGATCGACGAGGAGGAGAAGCGCCGGCTCGTCACGCGCACCCTCCGCGAGGCCAAGGCGATCGCCCGGATCCGCAACACCAGCGCGGTCACGGTGTACGACGTGGTCGACGAGGACGACCGCCCGTGGATCGTGATGGAGCTGGTCGAGGGCCGTTCGCTGGCCGACGTCACCAAGGAGGACGGCCCGCTCACCCCGAAGCGCGCCGCGGAGGTCGGGCTCGCCGTGCTCGACGTGCTGCGCGCCGCGCACGCGCAGGGCATCCTGCACCGCGACGTGAAGCCGTCCAACGTGCTGATCGGCCAGGACGGCCGCGTCGTCCTCACCGACTTCGGCATCGCCCAGGTCGAGGGCGACCCGTCGATCACCTCGACGGGCATGCTGGTCGGGGCCCCGTCGTACATTTCGCCGGAGCGGGCGCGCGGACAGCGGCCCGGCCCCGCCGCCGACATGTGGTCCCTGGGCGGTCTGCTGTACGCGGCCGTGGAGGGGCATCCGCCGTACGACCTGGGCTCGGCGATCGCGACGCTGACCGCGGTGATGACCAAGCCCTTCGACCCGCCGAAGAACGCCGGTCCGCTGGAGGAGGTCATCTACGGCCTGCTGGAGAAGGACCCCGACCGGCGGCTGGGGGAGGCCGGGGCGCGGGTGCTGCTGCGCCGGGTGATCGACCTGCCCGAGGAGGCGGCCGCCCCGCCGGCGGTGGACGCGACGAAGGTCGTACCGCTGCCGCCCGTCCCCGACGAGACGCCGGTCGCCGAGCCCGCGGCCGAGCCCGCGAAACCCGCCGCCACGGCGCCCGCGCCGCCCGGTCCGGCCACGTTGCACCGCGCCGGTTCGCCGGTCGCGGGCGTGGTGTCCCGGATCGCCGAACTGCCGCGCCGCACGCTGGTGGTGATCGCCGCCGTGGTGGCGCTGGCGGTGCTGGGCACGGTGCTGGCGGTCGCCCTCGGCGATGACGGCGGCGGCGATCCGGACGGCGCGAAGGGCCGGGGCACTGCCGCCCCGAGCGCGCCGGCCACGAAGGACAAGTCACCGGGGCAGTCCGAGCAGCCGTCCACCACGCCGAGCGCCGACGCGTCCGCGAGCGGGGACGAGGGCGAGGGCGACGACGACGGTGGCCAGGCGGAGCCCGGCGGGGTGCCCGCGGGGTTCAAGGTCTTCACCGAGAAGCGGTTCCAGTTCTCCGTGGCGCTGCCCAAGAGCTGGCGGCGGGTGGCCACCACCAGCGGTGGCGGCGGGGCCATATTCGCCGCCTCGGCCGGCGGATTCCCGCGGGTGCAGATCGACTTCACCTCCAGCCCCCGCGGTCTGGACCGCGACGCCGCGTACGAGGCGTGGGTGGCGCAGGAGCCGGCGGTGCGCTCCGGCAGCCAGGACTACCGGCGGCTGAGCCTCAAGACCGTGGACTGGCGCGGCTATCCCTCCGTCGCCGACTGGCACTTCCTGCGGACCCAGAGCGGTGAGCGGGTCCACGTCCTCAACCGGGGCATGGTCGTTGACCGTTCGCACGGCTACGCGATCATGATCACGTGCCCCGCGGCGGGGTGGGACGGCAAGGCGTGCACGGCGTTGCGGAACACCGTGTTCGACACATTCGAACCAATGAACTGATTTTCGGCGCGGAACCTGCCGAGCCGGGCCCAAGGCGGGGCCCCAGCACGTATCGTTATGCCCCGTGGACGGAACGCATCCGTAATCCGGGGGAATCTGACCGGATTTGACCTGGTCTGTTGCGAACTCGCTGGTGGGGAGGTGTCGTGGACGAGTACGCAGGGCGAGTGCTCGCCGGACGCTACCGGCTGCCCCGCCGCGCCGACGACGGGGAGCCGCTGGAGACCCGGGCGTTCGACACCTACAGCGGCCAGGAGGTCGTGGTCCGGGAGGTGCCGCTGCCCGAGATCGTCGAGGCGGAGTTAGCGGACGGCCCGGCGGGCCTGCCGGCCCCGGACACCGCCGACCCCGTCGTACAGCGTGCGCTGGACGCGGCGCGCGCCGCCGCGGCGATACCCGACCATCCCCGTCTCGATCAGGTCTTCGACGTCTTCGACGAGGACGGCAGCATCTGGGTCGTGAGCGAGCTGGTCCCCGCGCGTCCGCTGGCCGCCCTGCTCTCGCAGCGCACCCTCAGCCCCTACCGGGGCGCCGAGGTCGCCGCCGACATCCTCACCGCCCTGCGCGCGCTGCACGCGCACGGCTGGGCGCACCGCAACATCACCCCGCGCACGGTCCTGGTCTGCGACGACGGCCGGATCGTGCTCACCGGGCTGGCCTCCGGCGCCGCCGAGGACGCCCTGTGCGGGTACGACCCGCTGCCCCCGCCCCCGGGCTGGGGCCAGCCCCCGCGCCCGGCGGGCAGCCCGGGCCCGCCGCCGGGCGGGGTGCCCACGCGGCCCATGGGCCCGGACGGGCGGGTGCCCGATCTGCCCGATCCGGCCACGGGGTTCCTGCCCGCGCCGGGCGCGGGCGGCCCGCGGGCCCACCCGGGTGGGTACGTGCCGGGGGGAACCTCCGCCCGTTTCGACGCCGGGGGGCATCCCGGCGGCCCCGCGGGCGCACACGGGCCCCTGGTGAGCGGCGGTCCCTCTGCGGGCCCCGGTGGTCCCTCCGCGGGCCCAGGCGGTCCCTCCGCCGGCCCCGGTGGTCCCGGCGCGCGGCCCGCGCAGAGTCTCGCCGAGCGGCTGTTCGCCCAGGCGTCCGGGCGGGCGGAGCCGGACGGGCCGGGACGGGCGGCCCTCGCGACGGCCCGCGAGGGGGACGAGGGAGGCGGGGCACCCCGGTCCGCCATCGCGACGTACCGGGCAGGAGCCCAGGCGGCCGCCGCACGGCTCGCCGGCGGGCCGGTCTACTCCGACCGGATCGAGACGGACGGGGCAGGCCGGACCGACCCGACCGCGTCCGACCCGGGCGGGGCGACCGGCCAGACGCCCCTGCCCACGCACCGCCCCGCGCCGGAGAAGGACGGCCGGGGGAGCGCCGCGTACGGCGGCAGCCTGCCCGGACCCCGGCCCGGCGCGTCCATCAGCGTGCCCCTGGCGGGCCCGCCCGAGCCCGCACGCGCGCACCCCGCACCCGTACAGGCCGCCGCGCCCGGCCGCGGCGGTCCGCGCACCCGGCTCGACGCCGAACGCGCCCGCCAGATGCGGATGCAGGTCGTCGGACCGGTCACCGAACGCTGGTCGCCCGAGCAGGCCGGACCCGTGCACGAGCACTGGCAGCTCGCCCCGCCCGTCGGCCCCGCCGCCGACCTGTGGGCGCTCGGCGCGCTGCTCTTCCGCGCGGTCCAGGGCCACCCGGCGTATCCCGAGGACCACGTCGCCGAGCTGGTCCAGCTGGTATGCGGGGAGCCCCCGGCGATGGCCGAGGAGTGCGGCGCGCTGCGGCCCGTCGTCGAGTCGCTGCTGCGCCAGGACCCCACCGAGCGGCCGGACTTCGAGGAGCTGCGCGGCTGGCTGCGCTCCCTGATCCGCACCGCCCCCGAACCCGACATCGGCAGCCGCACCGTCACGGTGCCGCCGCTGACCCCGGGCCGCGCCGACCCGCGCCGGCTGCCGATCCTGCGGCGGCGCGGCGAACTGGTGCGGCGGCGGCGCTCACGGGCCGCGATGGAACCCCTGGTGTCGACGCAGGGCGCCCGGCACAAGAAGGCGCGCAGGACCCGGCGGCGCGGCGCGAACAGCCTCGGCCGGTGGCTGATCGCGCTGATCTTCATGGCGATGGTGGCGGCGATCGCGATCGCCGCGTTCGTGCTGCCGAAGGCGGAGCGCGGCGACAACGACGGCGACCAGCGCCGGCAGTCCGTGAGCGGCGCGCGTCCGGAGCCGCAGAACGACCAGGCGCAGGGCGAGGGCGACGAGGTCGAGAACCTGACGGAGCCGACGGCGTCCTCCGCGCCCCCGGCGGAGGGGACCGATCCGGCCGAACTGCCCAAGGACTTCGTGATGCGCGAGGACAAGGACGGCTTCCGGGTCGCGATGCACAGGACCTGGCAGCGGCTCGGGCACGCCTCGACGGGCGCGGTGCGGTACGGAAGCCCGGACGGGCGGTACGAGATGCTCGTCGCGGCGGGCCGGGACTCGACGGACCGGTACGGCGCGGACCTGATGCAGTACCAGCTCAAGCACGAGCCGGAGCTGGCCGGCCAGCGGGCGTCGACCGGCTGGGGCGAGAGCTCGGCGCTGAGGAACGTCACGATCGGCACCCGGCCGTGTGTGATCGGGACGTTCACCTGGCAGGAGGACGGCCGTGAGGTGATCGGCCGCAACTTCGTGACGGTCATCGACGGCCGCTTCCACGTCGTCCTGGTGAAGGGCCCGATCCAGGACCGCCGCTCGGTGGACGTCTTCTACCAGCAGGCCGAGAACACGTACAGCCCGGTGGGCTGAACGGACGCCCGTCGGCCCGGCCCCGGGCCGCGCGGACCGACCCGGCCGCCCTGTGGTCGTCCGGATGGACGCCCCCGCTGGCTCCCCGCCTCCCGCCCGGTCACGCTGGTCGGGGCGCACGGACAGGGCGTGCGCTTCGCGGCGAGCGAGGAGAGCAGCATGCAGAAGGACGAACACCCGCCCTACCACCCCGTCGTCTTCCGCGACCGGGCCGCCGGTTACGCCTTCCTCACCCGCTCCACGGCCACCAGCGAGGAGACCATCGTCTGGGACGACGGCGAGACGTACCCCGTCGTGGACGTGGAGATCTCCTCCGAGAGCCACCCCTTCTACACGGGCAAGGCCCGCGTGATCGACTCCGAGGGCGCGATCGCCAAGTTCGAGCGCCGCTACGGCGACACCGGCCAGGACCCGCGCCAGCCCCCGGTCACCCCGGACGCGAAGCTGCACAGCGCCCCGGAGGGCGAGATCTCCCCGGAGGACTACGTGATGGCCAGCGGCCGCGACGTGACCCCGCACAGCCTGGAGTGGGCCCGCCGCAAGCTGGCGGAGGAGGGCCGCGCGGCCGTCGAGCGGCAGCTGCCCTGACCGTTCGCGGGGCTGCCGCTCACGGCGTGCGGTATCCGCGGAAGGTGACCGGCTTGCGGGTCTCGAAGCCGAGGCGTTCGTAGAGGGCGATCGCGCCCGTGTTCGCCGCGGCGACGTGCAGGAAGGGGCTTTCGCCGCGAGCCGTGATGCGGGCGGTGAGCGCGGCGACGAGGCGGGCCGCGTGGCCCTGGCCGCGGGCCTCGGGGGCGGTGCAGACGGCGCTGATCTCCGTCCAGCCGGGCGGATGGAGCCGCTCGCCCGCCATCGCGACCAGCGCGCCGCCCTGGCGGATGCCGAGATACGTGCCGAGTTCGCGGGTGCGGGGCAGGAACGGGCCGGGCCGGGTCCGTGCGACGAGCTCGAGCATGGCGGGCACGTCGGCGGCACCGAGTTCGACGACGCCGGGGTCGCCCTCCGCCTCGGTGCCGTCCCAGACCAGCTGCCGGCCCTCGTGGACGAAGACCGGCTCCCAGTCGGCGGGCGGGGTCGCCGTGGAGCTGAACATGTCGGCGAGCTCCCCCCGCCCGAGGAGCCGCGCGAGGTCCGCCCACGCCGCGGGATCGCCGTTCACCGTGGCGAACGTCGCGACCCCCGGCCGGTAGGCGGCGGCCCCGCCGAGGCTGCGCGCGAGGTGCGCGTGGTGCCCGCGCAGCGATGCGCCCACCGGGTCGTCGAGTGCGGCGGCGTCGCGGTTGACCATGGTGCGTGCTCCGGGTCGTACGAGGCGGAAGGGACGGCTGGGGTCCCCCGGCCATGCTACGAGCCCGCGCGCGGTGGGGACGGGACACCCGGAACCGTCCGGTCACCCGGGCCTGATAGAAGAGCCGCATGGCTCAACTACAGCGACGGCTGGGCGTCGGCGACGCCGTAATGATCGGCCTGGGCTCCATGCTCGGCGCCGGGATCTTCGCGGCGCTCGCGCCCGCCGCGCGCGCCGCGGGGTCCGGTCTGCTGCCCGGCCTCGCGGCCGCCGCGGTCGTGGCGTACTGCAACGCCACCTCGTCGGCGCGGCTGGCCGCCCGGTACCCCGAGTCCGGGGGGACCTACGTGTACGGGCGGGAGCGGCTCGGGGAGTTCTGGGGATACCTCGCGGGCTGGGCGTTCGTCGTCGGCAAGACCGCGTCGTGCGCGGCGATGGCGCTCACCGTCGGTTCGTACGCCTGGCCGGACCAGCAGCACGCGGTCGCCGTCGCCTCCGTCGTGGCGCTGACCGCCGTCAACTACGCCGGGGTGCAGAAGTCCGCCTGGCTCACCCGGGTCATCGTCGCCGTCGTGCTGGCCGTGCTGGCCGGCGTGGTCGTCGCCTGCCTCGGCGGCGGGGCGGCCGACGCGGGCCGGCTCGACATCGGCGCGGACGCGACGTTCGGCGGTGTCCTGCAGGCCGGGGCGCTGCTGTTCTTCGCCTTCGCCGGTTACGCGCGCATCGCCACGCTGGGCGAGGAGGTCCGCGACCCCGCCCGTACGATCCCGCGCGCCATCCCGGTCGCGCTGGGCATCACGCTGGTCTGCTACAGCCTGGTCGCCGTCGCCGTGCTCGCCGTCCTCGGCCCGGACCGCCTCGCCTCCGCCACCGCCCCGCTGGCGGACGCCGTCCGCGCGTCCGGCGCGGGGTGGCTGGCGCCGGTGGTACGGGTCGGGGCGGCCGTCGCGGCCCTCGGCTCCCTGCTCGGGCTGATCCTGGGCATCTCCCGTACGACGCTGGCGATGGCGCGCGACGGCCATCTCCCCCGGGGCCTGTCCGCGGTGCACCCGCGTTTCAAGGTCCCGCACCGCGCGGAGCTGGCGGTCGGCGCGGTGGTCGCGGTGGCGGCCGCGTTCGGCGACGTACGCGGGGCGATCGGCTTCTCGTCGTTCGGCGTACTCGCCTACTACGCGATCGCGAACGCCTCCGCCTGGACCCTGCGCCCCGACGAGGGCCGCCCCCCACGCTGGCTCCCCCTCCTGGGCCTCGCGGGCTGCCTCACCCTGGCGTTCGCCCTCCCGCTGACATCGGTGGCCTCGGGCGCGGCCGTTCTGGCGGTGGGCGCGCTGGTGTACGGCGTACGGCGGCGGGTGGTCCGGTAGCCGCGGACCGCTGCCGTCCTGCCAGGTCCGGCGCTGGCGGGACCGTAGGGTTGCGCGTATGGCGTTGAGCGGCGCGGAGTTGCGGCGGGTGCGGGCGCGGGCGCAGTTCGTGGGGGGTGGGGAGCGGGCCCGGTCCGTGGCGGGGGTCGTGGAACGGGTGTTCGCGCTGCAGGCTCAGGACGCCGGGGCCGCCGCGCTCGGGCTGCGGGCGCGGGCGCGGGGGCTCACGCCGGCCGGTGTGCGCCGCGCGTTGGAGACGGAACGCTCCGTCGTGCGCGGCTGGTTCATGCGCGGCACCCTGCATCTCGTACCCGCCGCCGACGCCCGCTGGCTGCTCGCGCTGTACGGCGAGCGCCTCATCGCCGGTACGGCGGCGCGCTACCGCGCGCTCGGGCTCGACGAGGCGCTCACCGGGCGCGCCCTCGCCCTGATCGCCGCCGAGGTCGCCGACGGTCCGCGCACCCGCGCGGAGCTCGGCGAGCGGCTCGCGTCCCTCGGCGTGGACACCACCGGGCAGGCGCCCATCCATCTCATCCGGCGCGCCGCGCTGACCGGACTCGTCTGCGAGGGCCCGCGCAAGGACGGCGAGTCGGCCTACGTCGCCGCCGGCGACTGGCTGCCGTCCGGCCCGGGCCCCGTGGGCGAGGCGGCGGTCGCCGAGCTGGCCGTGCGCCACCGCCGGGCCTACGCCCCCGCGGAACCCGAGGACTTCGCGGCCTGGTCGGGTCTGCCGCTGGGCGCCGCCCGTACGGCGTGGGCGTCGCTCCGCCCGGCCCGTACCGCCGCCCCGGGCGCCGCCGCCGCTCCCGACGTGCGGCTCCTCCCGGCGTACGACGGCTACTGGCTCGGCCACCGCGACCGCTCCTGGTCTGTCCCCGCCGGCCGCGCCCGCGACCTCGCGCCCGGCGGCGGGCAGATCCGCGCGGCGGTCGTCGCGGACGGTCTGCTCGTGGGGACGTGGGGGAGGACGCGGCGGGACGGGGTCCGGCCGGCGCTCTTCGACGGGGTGTCCGACGCCGTCGCGGCGGGGGCCGCGGCCGAGGCGGCGGCCGTGGAGTCGTTCGCGGAGTGACCGTCGCACGTCGGCGCCAGTAATCGCTGGCGGAATCCGGTTACCGATGGGTACACAACGGCCATCCCGAGCCGTACGCTCACCCGTATGACCGACAACGCCCCCACCCCCGCCGGAGGCAACCCCGCCGCCGCGCCCGCGGGGAGCCGACGCGCCGCCGATGTCGTCACCCCCGACCTGCTGCGCCGCCTCACCAGCGGCGTCCCGGGCGCTGGGGAGACCCGCAGCCACACCCCGGCGACCGGGGAGGTGCTGGCCACCCTGCCCGAGGCCCGGCCCGAGGACGTCGCCGCCGCCTACGAGCGCGCCCGCGAGGCACAGCGCGAATGGGCCGCCCGGCCCGTACGGCAGCGGGCCGGCGTGCTGCTGCGCTTCCACGACCTGGTGCTCGCACGCCAGGACGAGGTGCTGGACCTCATCCAGCTGGAGACCGGCAAGACCCGGCTGCACGCCCACGAGGAGGTGCAGGCCGTCGCCGTCGCGGCCCGCCACTACGGGCGCAAGGCCGCCGCCTATCTGCGGCCCAAGAGCCACACCGGGGCCATACCGACCCTGACCCGCGTGCGCGAACTGCGCCACCCGCGCGGCGTCGTCGGCCAGATCGCGCCCTGGAACTATCCGCTGGAGCTGTCCGTCGGCGACGCCCTGCCCGCCTTCGTCGCGGGCAACGCCGTCGTGATGAAGCCCGACACCGAGACCGCGCTGACCGCCCTGTGGGCGCGCCGGCAGCTCATCGAGGCCGGGCTGCCCGAGGCCGTGTGGCAGGTCGTGATCGGCGAGGGTCCCGTCATCGGGCCCGAGGTCGTCCGGCACGCCGACTACGTCTCCTTCACCGGCTCCACCCGCACCGGCCGCGAGGTCGCCCAGGGCGCCGCCGCGCGCCTCGTCGGCGTCTCGCTGGAGCTGGGCGGGAAGAACGCGATGATCGTGTGCGAGGACGCCGACCTCGACAAGGCCGCCGCGGGGGCGGTCCGGGCCGCCTTCTCCTCGGCCGGCCAGCTGTGCATCTCCGTGGAGCGGCTGTACGTCCACGAGCGGATCGCCGACGACTTCCTCGCCCGGTTCGCCGAGCGGACGAAGGCGCTGCGGCTCGGGGCCGCCCTCGGCTACGGCGCCGACATGGGGTCACTGGCGGGGGAGCGGCAGCTGAAGACCGTGCAGCGGCATGTCGACGAGGCCGTCGACAAGGGCGCGAAGGTGCTCGCCGGCGGGCGGGCGCGGCCGGACGTCGGCCCGTACTTCTACGAGCCGACCATCCTCGACGGCGTCGAGAAGCCGATGGCCGTGTGCGAGGAGGAGACCTTCGGGCCCGTCGTCTCCGTGTACCGCTTCAGCGACGAGAACGACGCGGTGCGCCGCGCCAACGCCACGCCGTACGGCCTCAACTCCAGCGTCTGGACGAAGAACGCCCGCCGGGGCCGGTCGCTGGCCGCGCGGCTGCGCACCGGCACGGTCAACGTCAACGAGGGCTACGCCTCGGCGTACGGCAGCGTGCAGTCGCCGATGGGCGGCATGGGCGACTCCGGGCTCGGCCGGCGGCACGGCAGCGAGGGCATCCTCAAGTACACCGAGGCGCAGACGGTCGCCGAGCAGCGGGTGCTACCGATGGCACCGGCGCTCGGCATGTCCGACGAGGGCTACGCCGCGTTCATGAGCCGCAGCCTGCGCCTGATGAAGGCCCTGCGCCTCCGCTAGCGCTCCGCGTGGGTTGCCCGTTCGAAAAACCTCTGGGGGCTCCGCCCCCAGACCCCCCTGAGAGCGGGGGTGGGGCTTCGCCCCGGGCCCCGTGGAAGTGGGTGGCGGGGCTTCGCCCCAGGCCCCGTGGAAGTGGGGGGTTAGGTGCGTGGTGCTGGAGCGATCTGGGGGCTTCGCCCCCGGGCCCCGTGGGGGTGGGGGTGGGGCTTCGCCTCCTGGCCCCCGGGAGTGGGGGGTGGGGGTGGGTGCTGAGGCGGTGGCTCACCCGGGCGGTGGTGGTGCGGCGGCAGACCGACTCTCCCAGGCCCCCTGGGGGTTCGGGTCGGTGGGCGGCGCCAGCCGCTCCTGCGGGGGCGCGTTGCCTCAGGGGGCTTCGCCCCCCCAGGCCTCCTGGGAGTGGGGGGTGGGTGGGTGGTTCGGCGCCGGCCCTCGGGGCGGAGGCGGGATTGGCCGGCGCCGACCCTCCCCGGGGTGGGGGGCACCGCTCTCGGGGTTGGGGGCACCTCCCCGGGGCCGGGGCACCACCCCCGGGGTCGGGGGCACCGCTCCCGGGGTCGGGGGCACCGTTCCCGGGGGCCGGGGCATCACCCCCGGGGCCGAGGGTGCCATCCGCTGGGAGGTGGCGGTTGCGTGAGGGCGGGGCTGGATCGATGTTGAAGGGATAGACCATGAGCACCGTGAGCGGGTACGACTACGACGTCATTGTTATCGGTTCCGGATTCGGCGGCGCCGTGTCCGGGTTGCGGTTGACCGAGAAGGGCTACCGCGTCGCCGTGCTGGAGGCCGGGCGGCGCTATACGCGTGAGACGCTGCCGAAGAACTCCTGGGACCTGCGTCGCTATCTGTGGGCGCCGCGGCTCGGGCTGTACGGCATCCAGCGCATCCATCTGATGTCCAACGTCATGATCCTCGCCGGCGCCGGGGTGGGCGGCGGGTCGCTCAACTACGCCAACACCCTCTACGTACCGCCGAAGCCGTTCTTCGAGGACCGCCAGTGGGGCCACATCACCGACTGGCAGGACGAGCTGAAGCCGTACTACGAGCAGGCGCAGCGGATGCTCGGCGTGCGGCTGTCCCCGCACATGACGCCGTCCGACGTCCATCTGAAGGCCGCCGCCGAGAAGATGGGCTGCGGCGACACCTTCCACATGGCGCCCGTCGGGGTCTTCTACGGCGACGGGCAGGACGCCGCCGGCGAGGCGAAGGCGGAGCCGGGCGGGGAGGTCCCGGACCCGTACTTCGGCGGGGCGGGACCCGCCCGCAAGGCGTGCACCGAGTGCGGTGAGTGCATGACCGGCTGCCGGCACGGGGCGAAGAACACCCTCAACGAGAACTATCTGCACCTCGCCGAGCAGGCCGGGGCCGTCATCGAACCGATGACCACCGTCGTCGGCCTCACGGACCACCCCGACGGCGGGTACGCCGTCACCACCGTGCCGACGGACAAGCGGCGGCGGGGCAAGCGGCGCGTGCTGCGGGCGGAGAAGGTCGTCGTCGCGGCGGGCACGTACGGCACGCAGACGCTGCTGCACACGATGCGGGACACCGGCGAGCTGCCGCGGATCTCCGCCCGGCTCGGCGAGCTCACGCGGACGAACTCCGAGGCGCTCACGGGGGCGTTCACATTCCCCCGCGGATGGGCGAAGAAGCGCGGCGGCGAGGAACTCGACTTCACCCGCGGCGTCGCGATCACGTCGTCCATCCACCCCAACGCCACGACGCACATCGAGCCGGTCCGGTACGGCAAGGGCTCCAACGCGATGGCCCTCATGTGCATCCCCGGCCACCACAACCGGCGCACCGCCCTGGGCCGCGCGCTCTCCGGCCTCTTCGCGGGCTACCTCCGCCACCCGCTGGCCGTGCTGCGGATCGCCTTCGGCAACCGCTGGTCGGAGCGGACGATCATCGCCCTGGTCATGCAGACGTACGACAACTCGCTCAACACGCGCCGCAAGAAGCGGGGCCCCGGCAAGGGGCTGCTCACCGCCTCGCAGGGGCACGGCGAGCCCAACCCCGTGCACATCCCCGAGGGCGCGGCGGCCGCGACGCAGCTCGCGGAGGAGATCGGCGGGGTCTCCGGCACGAACATCGGCGAGGTGATGGGCACACCGCTCACCGCCCACTTCCTCGGCGGCTGCCCGATCGGCGCCTCGCCCGCCGAGGGCGTCATCGACCCCTACCACCGGCTCTACGGCCACCCCGGCATCTCCGTCGTCGACGGCGCCGCGGTCTCCGCGAACCTGGGCGTCAACCCGTCCCTGACGATCACGGCGCAGGCGGAGCGGGCGATGTCGCTCTGGCCCAACAAGGGCGAGGCGGACACGCGTCCGTCCCAGGACGCGGCGTACCACCGCCTGCCGGCGGTCCCGCCCCGCACCCCGGCGGTTCCGGACACGGCCTTCGCCGCGCTGCGGCTGCCGCTGCTGCCGGTGCCTCTCGTCCCGAAGCGGGACGGCGCGGAGGGCGACTGACGCGATCTCCGGGCCTCAGGCTCCAGGCCCCAGGCCGCGGCCGTTACCGCCGGCGCGCCGATTCGTTGAACCCGGTGTTCCCGCCGGTCTTGCCGGGTGCGAGGCGGGCGGGCGGATCGGGGCGATGTGGCGCGCCGGCTCAGCTCATTCCGGTGAAGTGCGCCGTGGGACCTCGCCCCGTCGAGGTGACCGGTCAGCAGGGGACAGCGGTCCGGTCACCGTGGGCCGCGGCCGGCCCGGGGACGCCCGGGCCGCGCTTCGTCGAGCGCACCTCGCAGGGCATCCGGGAGTACGACCCGTACGCCAAGC
>NZ_JBFAXR010000093.1:0-34561 GCF_040680895.1 Streptomyces sp. NPDC051940
ACGACCGACTCCATGATCGGCGGGGAGCTCAGGCCGGACGCCTACCAGCCGCTGGCCGAGTACTTCGCGAAGTTTGGCGGCGCTCGTCCTCAGACGCCGGACGGGCTTGAATCGCCCCGTTCCGCGTACAAGGCCGAGGCGCGCAGCGCCGACGCTGCCGTCACCAGGCAACACGGTGAGAGCCCTACCCCCAGCCTGTCCGGCGTTTGAGGACGAGGCGCGCAGCGCCGATGCTGCGGTGACCGGGCGGAGGTCTTACGTGCTGCTGCCGCCTCCGCAGGAGGAGCCGCCTCCGCAGGAGGAGCCGCCTCCGGACGAGGAGCCGCACGAGGAGCCGCCGCACGAGGAGCTTCCCGTGCCGCACCACGACGGGGTGTGCGACGCGTCCGTCGACGAGGATGAGGTGAAGGACGGCGTGGTCGACGGGGTGCGGTCGAGGGACGTGAGTTGGGATCGTAGGACCGGGTCGAGGAGGGGGTCCGGGCCCTCGAGGGCCACGAGCGCCGCCGTCGAAGCGCCGGAGGCGACCGCACCGGGCGCGGCCCACGGGTTGCGCGCCCGCAGCCCGCGCAGCGCCTCGCGGCCCGCGGACGTCGTGCGGCCGCCGGGTGGCGCGAAGATGACCCAGCCGAGGATCAGCGCGAAGAACGCCGCGAAGGCCGCCGGGAAGAGCTCCCACACGCCGCCCATGACCGAGGCGAGGCCGCACACACCGGTGAGGACCACGACCACCCCGGTGAACACCCGGCCCGCGCGGTTCCAGCGCCGCAGCGCCTGGGGGTCACGCAGCAGACCGGCCGCCGCCAGCGCGTCCCCGATCTCCTGCACCGCGGGATGCCGCATGACCGCCTCCCGCACCGCGGGCAGCGGCGCCGACCACGCCTCGCCGACGGCGGCCAGCACCGCCCGCTCGACCGGCTCCTGGGCGACCGCGCGGACCACCTCGACCTGGCCGAGGTCCGTGACCCGGATCCGGCCGTCCTCGTGCATCGCGGCCAGCACCGTGTCGACGACCCGGCCCGGGCCGCCCGCGAGGAACGCCGCCTGGAGGACGTCCGTCGGCGACCAGTCCCAGCCGCCGCGCGACGCCATCCGGAAGCGCACGGACTCCACCCCGAACCAGACGAACGCCGCCAGGATGAGCAGCAGTACGAACACCAGCAGCACCGGTCACCCCCGCCGCAGCGCGCCGCGCGCGCGTCGCAGGAGCTCCCGCAGCCGGTGCGGGGCGGGGCCGACCCGGTCCCGCCACCACACGCGCAGCTCGCGCCGCGCCGCCGGGTCGGCGGGCCGCCCCGTGTCCAGCAGATGCCGGGCGAAGGCCAGTGCGTCCTGCCGGTAGCCCCCGGTCAGCGGATGACGGGCGGCGTACTCCAGATACGCGCGCCGGTAGTCCGCGCCAAGGATCCGCGGCAGCTCCGGCGCCACCTTGGCGATGACGTCCGCCCGCTTCGCCGCCAGGGCCCGCGACTGCACCCGCAGCCGGGTCCCGTCGAAGCCCTCCGGCGGCGGCGTGCCCGCCACCAGCGCCGACAGCAGCGCGGTCTGCCGCAGTGCCAGCCGCTGGCGCGCGGCGGCGAGCGCCGCCGCCTCCTCCTCACCGTCCGTCCGGACCCTCTCGCTCATCCGCACCCCCGTGTCAGACATGGGCGACCCCCTTGGCCTCCCTGGCCACAGCCATCCCAGCCGTTCCGGCGGCCCCGCCCGTCCCGGCTGCCGCGACCACCGCGCCGATCGACGCCAGCTCCGCGGCCAGTTCGCCGGGCGGCGGGAAGTTCTCGTCGCGCTCCAGCAGCACCCCGGGCGGGACCGTACGCGCGCACAGCTCGCCCAGCACGTCGAGCACTGCCTGCGGTACCGGGTGCGCGTGGCTGTCGTGCCACACGCCGTCGCGCACGAAGCCGCCGGCCACATGGACGTACGCCAGGGCCTCCAGCGGCAGTTCGTCCAGCGCGCGGGCCGGGTCCTCGCCGCGGTTGACGTGGTTGGTGTGGAGGTTGGCGACGTCGATCAGCAGCCTCACGCCCGTACGCTCCACCAGCTCGGCCAGGAACTGGCCCTCCGTGAACTCCTCGTCCGGCCAGGCGAACAGCGCCGCGATGTTCTCCAGCGCCAGCGGCACCGGCAGCGCGTCCTGGGCCATGCGGACGTTGGCGCAGAGCACGTCCAGCGCGTCCCGGGTGCGCGGCACGGGCAGCAGATGGCCGGCCTCCAGCCGAGGCGACGCGGTCAGCGGTCCGCCCGCGCGGACGAACGCGATGTGCTCCGTGACCAGCGGCGCCCCCAGCGCCTCGGCCCGCTCGGCCAGCGCCACCAGCCGGCCCGGGTCGGGCCGGTCGGCGCCGCCGAGGCCCAGGCCCACGCCGTGCGGGACGACGGTGACGCCCCGGGCGCGCAGGCGCCCGAGCGCGTCGGGGAGATGGTCCGGGCAGACGTTCTCGGCCACGACCTCGACCCAGTCGATGCCGGACAGCTCCCCGATCTCCCCGGCGATCTCCGGCCGCCAGCCGATTCCCGTCCCCAGCGGTTGTGCCACGCGGACCACCTCCCCCTGTCACGCTCGTTCGCGTGGACACATGATGGCCAGTCCGGTTCGCTTCGAACCGTCGACCGGGTTGTTCAGAGGCAAATTTGAGGTTGCGGGCGGCGCGCGGCCGGCCGGACCCGTCCGGTCACGTCGTCGACGCCGCCTGGCGATCGTACGTCTCGCGGGAGGTGAGGATGCCCTCGATGTGGGTCTCGGCCCAGGACTTGATCGCCACGAGGACCGGGAGCAGGTCGCGGCCGACGTCCGTCAGTTCGTAGTCGACCCGGACCGGGACCTCCGGCGTGACCGTGCGGGAGACGACGCCGTCGCGCTCCAGCGCGCGGAGGTTCTGGGTGAGCATCTTCTGGCTGATGCTGGCGATCCGGCGCGCCAGTTCGCCGTAACGCAGCGGGCCGTCGGCGAGGGCGGAGACGATCAGCGCGGTCCACTTGTCGGCGATACGGGACAGCAGTTGGTGGGAGGGGCAGACGGCGAGGAAGGCGTCGTAGGCCGCGCGGGCCTCGTCGCGGCGCTCGGCGGCGGTCATCGTGGGCATGGGGGCTCTCCCGGGCGTGTGCTACGCACTTTCAGGTGCCTACTTACTGGGAGAGAGTAGCGCCCTCTAGGTTCGTGGAGGAAGAGATCTTCTACGAAACCTTCGTGAGGGAGCGGGACGATGCGAGCTGTTGTGGTGACCGAGCCGGGCGGTCCGGAGTCGCTGCGGATCATCGAGGCGGAGATCCCCGAACCGGGGCCCCTCCAGGTGCGGTTGCGGGTCGAGGCCGCCGCGGTGAACCCCGTGGACACGGCGATGCGGGCGGGCGTCTTCGCCGGGATGGGGCTGGTGGACCAGCCGCGGTACGGGATCGGCTGGGACGCGGCCGGCGTCGTCGACGCGGTCGGCGAGGGCGTCACGGGCTTCGCGGCCGGCGACCGGGTGGTCGCTCTGTCGGACCGGTTCGACCAGTCGCTCGGGGCGTATGCCGAGTACCTGGTGGTGGACGAGTTCGCGGTGGCTCCCGCGCCGCGGAACACCGACGCGGTGCACGCGGCGACCCTGCCGCTCAACGCCCTCACCGCCGACCAGTCGCTGGACCTGCTGGCGCTCGAGCCCGGGCAGACGCTGCTGGTCACCGGTGCGGCGGGCGCTGTCGGCGGCTACGCCGTGGAGCTGGCGGCGAAGGAGCGCGGGCTGCGGGTCGTGGCGCAGGCGTCGGCGGCGGACGAGGCGCTCGTACGGGGGCTCGGGGCGGCGGAGTTCGTGCCGCGGGACGCCGATCTGGTCGCGTCGGTGCGGGCGTTCGCACCGGGCGGGGTGCACGGGGTGCTGGACGCGGCGGCGCTCGGCGGGCCGGTGCTGCGGGCGTTGCGCCCGCGCGGTCAGTACGTGAAGGTGCGGCCGCTGGACATCCTGCTGCCGCTGCGCGCGGCCACGGTGCACCTGACGCAGGTGTACGCCGACGGCGCGCGGCTGGGCGAGCTGGCGGCGCTGGCGGACAAGGGCGTGCTGACGCTTCGGGTGGCGGACACCCTCCCGCTGGAACGCGCCGCGGACGCACACGAGCGCCTCACACGCGGCGGCGTACGCGGGCGGCTCGTCCTGGTCCCGTAGCGGCCCGGGGCCCTGGGTAACGGGCCGTGCGCCCAGGTCCGGGCAGCGGTCCGCCCCGCGCCACCGGGGCGCGCCCCGCCGGGCCCGGATCCAATCCGACACGGCTCCGCCGGTCGCGTCCCGCCGGGTTGGGCCCAGGCCCGGCAGGGCCCCGCGGGCGGCACCCCGCCGGGTCTGGGCCCAAGCAGGCCGTGCCCTGCCGGGCCGCGCCGCCCGTGCCCCGCCGGGCGCGCCGCCCCTCGCCCCACCGGGCCCGGGTTCAATCCGGCAGGGCCCCGCGGGCGGTGCGACGCCGGGTCTGGGCCCAAGTAGGCCGTGCCCCGCCGAGCCGCCGCCCCTCGCCCTGCTGGGCCGCCCGTCGCCGTTGCCCCGCCGGGCCCGGGTCCAATTCGGCACGGCCCTGCGGGCGGCGCCCCGCCGGGCCCGGGTCCAATTCGGCACGGCCCCGCGGGCGGCGCCCAGCCGGGTCTGGGCCCGAGCAGGCCGTGCCCCGCCGAGCCGCCGCCCGTCGCCCTGCCGGGCCGCGCCGCCCGTCGCCCTGCCGGGCGGCCGCCCCTTGCCCTGCCGGGCCGCGCCCCCCGCCCTCCAAACCGGCCCCCCGCCCCCTCCAAGCCCGGCCCCGGCGGCCACGCCGCCGGGTGAGGCGGCGTGGCATGCTGGCCGGCATGGCCTTTGTCTTCTTCATGACCCTGCCGGGGCTCGTCATAGCCCTCACCCTGGCCGCCGCCGTCGACCAGATCCTGCTGCGGGCCGGGCGGGCGGGGCTGTTGCCCTGGCGGAAGGCGGGTTCGCGGGGGCAGGTGTCCTCGACCGGGTTCGAGCTGCTGCATGCCACGCTCTCGCCCGGCAAGGCGAGTGAGCTGGAGCACAAGCGCAGCTCGCTGGTCATGCGGGACGACGAGGAGGACGGCGCGCCCCCGCGCAGGACCCGCGTCGACCTGGACACGGGCGTGGCGGTCGTGCGCGTCGACCGGACGCGGGGATAGCGGGGGGCCGCGGGCCGAGGGCAGCCGTCCCTCAGTCCTCCCAGTCCAGTTGCCCCTCCGGCACCCCCACCGACCGCGCGTACGCCGCCGCCTCCGCGCGGCCCGCCCCGTCGCCGCGCCCGTAGGCGAAGGTCTTCCCCGCGAACACCACGTACGCCCGGTGCGGCGTGTTGAAGTTGGCGTACCAGCCGCCCTCCGGGCGGAGGCAGTCCGCCAGCGCGGACGCCAGCGCGTCGGCCGCCGCGTCCTCGGCCGAGAACGCCAGCAGTGTCCACTCGCCCGGCTGCGCGTCCGTGGCGCCCGGGGCGGCTGTGCGCCACAGGCGGTCGAGCCGCAGCGGTACGCCGGCCAACTCACGGCCGGGCAGCAGGCTTTCGGCGATCAGTACTCCGGTCAGCATGGCAGGAGCCTAGAGGCGCCCACTGACAACGCCCGGAACCTCAGAGCACGAGCTCCATCCACACGTCCTCCGGCAACTCCGGGTGCGCCGCGTCCGGCACCCGGCCGATCTCCGTGAAGCCCCTGGCCGCGTAGAACGCGGCGGCGCGGTCGTTGCCGGCCATGTACTCGAGGCGGAGCCGGTCCGCGCCGGAGGACTTCACGCGGTCCACGACCGCCGTCATCAACGCCGAGCCGACGCCGCCGCCGTGGTGCGACGGCAGGACGTACAGCTTCCACAGGACGGGGACCCCGTCCTTGTCGCCGAGCCCCGCCATCCCGACGATCCGGTCGCCGTCCTCGGCGACCAGCACGTTCCCGGCGGCGATGCCCCGCGCCGTGGACTCGGACGACCACCACACCGCCAGGCACTTCTCCACGTACTCCGCGCCCGCGAGGGGCGTGTACGTGGGCGGCCAGGCGGCGAGGCCCACGGCGCGTACCGCCTCGGTGTCGGACAGGACGGCTTCACGGATCACGATCGCGGTGCTCATCGGCCGATTAGAACGCGGGTGCGGGGCGTGCGACAAGGAGATTCGGGGCGAGGTGCGGAATCGCACCGTCGCGCTTGACGCGGACATGGCTGGTCTATACCTTCCGACCCAGGTCCACATCCCCGTCCCCGGTTCACGTATGTGATGGAGGTCGCGCCGTGGCAAGACCCCGAACCATCCTGCTCGCCGTCCTGGCCCTGCTCGCCACCCTGCTCGCCGGAGCGGGCGCCGTGCCGGGCGCCGGCGACCGCGCCGCCGCCGCACCCGCCACGTTCGCCCATCCCGGCGTGCTGGTCAGCAAGCCCCAGCTGGACTTCGTACGCACCAAGGTGAACGCGGGCGAGCAGCCCTGGAAGGCCGCCTGGGACCAGATGACCGCGAGCTCGTACGCGTCCCTGTCCCGTACGCCCAAGCCCCGGTCGGTCGTGGAGTGCGGTTCGTACTCCAACCCCAACTACGGCTGCTCCGACGAGCGCGAGGACGCCATCGCCGCCTACAGCGACGCCCTCGCCTGGTACATCACCCGGGACAGCCGCTACGCCACCAAGGCCATCCAGATCATGGACGCCTGGTCGGCCGTCATCACCGACCACACCAACAGCAACGCCCCGCTCCAGACCGGCTGGGCCGGCTCGGTGTGGCCGCGCGCCGCCGAGATCATCAAGTACACGTACACCGGCACCTGGTCCAACTCCGGCCGGTTCGCGACCATGCTGCGCGACGTCTACCTCCCCGAGATCATCAACGGCGCCCCGAGCAAGAACGGCAACTGGGAGCTGATCATGATGGAGGCCGCCATCGGCATCTCCATCCACCTGGAGGACCGCACCAGTTACGACAAGGCGATGGGCATCTTCCTCGGCCGCGTCCCCGCCTACGTCTACAACACCGCCGACGGCGCGCAGCCGAAGTACCCGCCGCGCTCCTCCATCGACACGTACTCCGAGCTGGTCGGCTACTGGTACGACCAGACCACCTTCGTCAACGGCGTGGCCCAGGAGACGTGCCGCGACTTCGGCCACACCGGCTACGGCATCTCCTCCATCGGCCACGTCGCCGAGACCACCCGGATCCAGGGTCAGGACCTGTGGCCGCAGCTCGCGGAGCGGATGCGGCACGCGTACGGCTTCCACACCAAGTACGAGAACGGCGAGGCCGTCCCCAGCTGGCTGTGCGGCGGCAGCGTCAACAAGGGCCTCGGCCCGATCACGGAGGTCGGCTTCAACGCCCTGCACAACCGGCTGGGCATCGGCATGAGCAACACCGAGCAGTACACGCTCGCCCACCGCCCGCAGGGCACCGAGAACCACTACATCGCCTGGGAGACCCTCACCCACGCCGACAACCCGGCGTAGGCGGGGCAACGGGGGCGGGCCCCCGCCGTGGCACCACGGCGGGGGCCCGGTCGGGGCTCCGGCACGGCCCGGTCGGTGCTCCGGCACGGCGCGGTAGGGGCCCGGTCACGGCCACGCCGGTGCACCGGCCGCCGGGGCGTCAGCGGCCGCGCAGCGCCGGATGGTCCGCGACCACGGTGCAGCTGCCCGGTGCGATCTCCGTGAAGCCCGCGTCGCGGACCACGGGCAGCCCGCTGCGGGTCAGCTCCTCCCACCGGGCCGGATCCGCGGTGCGCACCGCCAGCGCGAAACCCGTCGCCCGCCAGGCCGCGCGCTCGGCGTCGTCCAGCTCCCACCACGCCAGCTGCGCCCCGTGACCGGCCTGCGCCATCGTCTTGCCGGCGGACATCGCGAGGCCCGGCGCCGTCCACAGCACCGGCGTGCCCGGCTCGGGGGCGGGCGGCTCCTCCGGGTCGTCCAGCTCCGTGCCGGAGACCTGCAGCTTCGCCAGGTCCTTCGGCCAGCCGTCCAGCGGCACGGGCGGGAAGACCCGCACCTCGGCCGCCTTGCCGGTGAGCGTGACACCGGGCAGCGCCCCGGCCCGCCGCCACTCGGCGCCCCGCGCCCGCCGTACGACCTTGCGGATCCGGGCGTCCTCCCAGTCGCGGACCGCCCGCGCCCACGCGCCGTCCTCGTCGCTGACCCGCTCGTCGTCGAGGAACGTCAGCACGGCGCGCGCCGCCGTCTCGAGGGCGTCGGTGCGGGCGGGCGGAGCGCCCTTCTCGATCCGTACGACGAGGGGGAGGACGTACTGCGGCTTCTCGTCCCGCTCGGACCTGCCGTCGCGGAAGGGGCTGGAGGCATCGGTGCTGGTCATCGCCGCCAGTCTGCCAGGTCGCCCGGTGGCGGCGCGGGGCGGGCGACCCGGCACACCGCGGCGGTCTTGGCGGAGGCGGTGGTTCCGGCGGACGATCCCGCCATGCATAGCGACATATTCGCCAAGGAACACATGGCCGAGCCGGCGACGGCCGCGGGGATGACCCTCCAGAACGCCAAGTGCGTCAAGTACGCCGTGAACGGCGAGGCGCTCGCCCGCCAGGGATCGATGATCGCCTTCCGCGGGAATCTGCAGTTCGAGAAGAAGGGCCAGGGCGCGGGCCAGTTCCTGAAGCGGGCCGTGACGGGCGAGGGGCTGGCCCTGATGTCCGTACGGGGGCAGGGCGAGGCGTGGTTCGCGCACGAGGCCGCGAACTGCTTCATCATCGACATGGCCCCCGGCGACGCGCTCACCGTCAACGGCCGCAACGTGCTGTGCTTCGATCCCACCCTGGCGTACGAGATCAAGATGGTGAAGGGCGCCGGCATGGTCGGCGGCGGGCTGTTCAACAGCGTCTTCACCGGCCAGGGCAGGCTCGCCGTGATCTGCGAGGGCACGCCCGTGGTGATCCCCGTGTCGCCGCAGTACCCGGTCTTCGTCGACACCGACGCCGTCGTCGGCTGGAGCGCGCAGCTGCAGACCTCGCTGCACCGCTCGCAGTCCTTCGGCTCGATGCTGCGCGGCGGCTCCGGCGAGGCGGTGCAGCTGCGGCTGGACGGCGAGGGCTTCGTGATCGTACGGCCGAGCGAGGCGAGGCCGACCGCCGCCGCGCACTGATCCGCGGTCCGCTACCGTCGGGCCGTATGAGGCTCGACGAGGTGGGGCGGCGCTACGGGCTGCGCGGGCCCTGGGTCCTGCGGGGGGTGTCCCTCACCCTGCCCCGGGGCGGGCTGGTGCGCGTCGACGGCGGCAACGGCAGCGGCAAGTCGACGCTGCTGCGCCTGCTCGCCGGTATCGAGGCGCCCAGCACCGGCCGGATCACCGGCCGCCCCGACCGCACCGCGTACGTGCCCGAGCGCTTCCCGGCGAGCGGGCTGCCGTTCACCGCGCACGGCTATCTCGAGCACCTGGGGCGGGTGCACGGGCTGCGCGGGCCCGAGGCGCGGCGGCGGGCGGGGGAGTGGCTGGAGCGGTTCGGGGCGGGCGGGTTCGCCTCGACGCCGCTGGCGGAGCTGTCGAAGGGCTCCTGCCAGAAGGTCGCCGTGGCGCAGGCGCTGATGGCGGCGCCGGGTCTGCTGGTGCTGGACGAGGCGTGGACGGGGCTGGACGCCCCCGCCCGCGACGTGCTCGACGAGGCGGCCGGTGAACTCGCCGACCGGGGCTCGACGGTGGTGTTCGTCGACCACGACCCGCGGCGGCTGCCCGGGGCGCGTCGGTGGCGGGTCGCGGCGGGGTCCGTCGAGGCGGCCGCGGGCGGCGAAGAGTACGCGGTGATCACGGCCACCGGGCCGGACGGCGCGCCGCTCCCGCCGTACGCCGTGATCACGGCCACCAACCCCGACGGCGCGCCGCTCCCGCCGCACCTCCGCGCGGACCGCCACGCCGACGGCGTACGCCTCACCGTCCCCGAGGCCCGCGCCGACGACGTCCTGCGCGCCCTGCTGCAGTCCGAACCGCCGTGGAGCATCCGCTCGGTGAGCCGCGGACACACCGAGGGAGAAGACCGATGACGGCCCTGGTCCGCTACCAGTGGGCCCTGCTCGTGCGCGGCCACCGCTGGATCGCCCCCGTCGTGCTGTACGCCGCGATCCTCGCCGTCGGCATCCGCGGCGGCGAACCCGCCCTGGACTCCCTCGGCTTCGCCGCCGCCGCGCTGACCCCCAGCGCCGCCTGGCTGGTACGCGTCTGCGTCACCGCCGAGCCCGACGCCGCCCGTGCCTGCGCCGCCGCGGCGCGCGGGGCCGGGCGGACGCATCTGGCGGCCGTGCTGGCGGCGTCGGCCGCCTCCCTCGTGCTGGCCGTGGCGGGGACGGCGGTCACCCTGGCGGTCAGCGATCTGCGCGGCTACGGCGACGGCCCGGCCCTCGGCGCCGCCCCGGCGGCCGCCGCCGGGCTCACCGCCGCGGCCGCCTGCGCGCTGCTCGGGATCGCCGTCGGCGCCCTCGCCAACCGCCCCGTCCTGCGCAGCCCGGCCCGCTCCGTCCCGGCCATG
This sequence comes from Streptomyces sp. NPDC051940, assembly GCF_040680895.1. Taxonomy (NCBI): domain Bacteria; kingdom Bacillati; phylum Actinomycetota; class Actinomycetes; order Kitasatosporales; family Streptomycetaceae; genus Streptomyces; species Streptomyces sp. NPDC051940. Next base: position 10,421 of record NZ_JBFAXR010000093.1, read on the forward strand.
CTGGCGGGCGCCGTCGCGGTGCTGGTCGCCGGGGTGTCGCCGGCCAACGCCGCGGTCTCGGGCCTGACGGAGGCGTCGCAGCAGGGCACGGTACGGCTACCGCTGCTGTCCCTGGCCCTGTCCGCCGCCGTGGCCGCCGCGGCCGTCGCCGCCGCCTGTGCGGTGAGCCGGCGGCGGGGGTGAGGCGGCGGCCGGGTCCGCCGCGAGCCGCCACAGGGAGGTGACCTCGCCCGCGCGGGCGGCGTGCAGGGGGTCGGCCGTGTCGGCCGCGCGCGGATGGCGGGGCCTGGTGTCGAGTCTGCCGGTCACGCGCAGACCGCCCGCACCGATCAGCGTCAGCAGCTGCTCGCGGGTCCGCAGCCCCAGGCGCTCGGCCAGGTCGGACAGGACGAGCCAGCCCTCGCCGCCCGGTTCGAGACGCCCGGCGAGGCCCGCGAGGAAGTCGCGGAGCATCGTGCCGTCCGGATCGTAGACGCCTCGGTCGAGGCCGGAGGCCGGACGGGCCGGTAACCAGGGCGGGTTGCAGACGACGAGCCCGGCCCGGCCCCCGCCGCCGGGGAAGAGGGCGGGGCCCGTGACCGCTATCCGGCCGGAGAGGCCGAGGCGGCGGACGTTGTCCCGGGCGCAGGCCAGGGCCCGGGGACTGGCGTCGGTCGCCGTGATCCGTCCGAGGCCCCGCCGGGCCAGCACGGCGGCCAGCACCCCCGTGCCCGTACCGAGGTCGAAGGCGTGGCCCGGGGACCCGGGCAGCGGGGCGCGGGCGACCAGGTCGACGTACTCGCCGCGGACGGGCGAGAAGACGCCGTAGTGCGGGTGGATCCTGGCGCCCAGGGCCGGCACCTCCACCCCCTTCAGGCGCCACTGGTGGGCCCCGACGACCCCGAGCAGCTCGGTGAGCGGGACCGCCACCGGCCCCTCGGGCGGCCCGTACGCCTCGTCGCACGCCTGCCGCACGTCGGGGGCCCTGCGCAGGTCGAGCGTGTGCCGGCCGTCCAGCAGGACGAGCAGCCTGCCGAGCACCCTGGCGCGGTGGCCGCGGGCCCTGCGGTGCAGGTGGAAGGCGGCGGCCGGGTCGGCGGGCGGCGGGGGTGTGCGGCCGTCGACGCGGCGGGCGACGGCCTGCAGCAGCCGGCGCCCGTTGTGGTAGTCGCCCCGCCACAGCAGGGCCGTTCCCTCGCAGGCCAGCCGGTAGGCGGTGGCGGCCCGCGTCCGGTCGTCGGCGACGACCACCCGGCGGGGCGGCGGGGCGGCGCTCTCGGCGTGCCAGGCCGCGGAACGCGCGGTGCGGTCTTCCGTCCAGTCGATGGTCGGCACCCGGGGCCCCTCGTGGTCGGGCGCCCGGCCGGCGCCTCGACGACCGCCGGAGGGCGTGAGGGGCACGTTACGTCAGTCCCGGCGGCCGGGCTACGGGCGGCGTCCCGCGGCCGGTGCGGGCTCCATCAGCTCCGACACCTTGACGAACCGGTAGCCGCGCTCGCGCAGTTCCGGGACGATCCGGCGGACCGCGGTCTCCGTCACCGGCGCCGCGCTGGTCGTGCAGTGCATCACCACCACCGATCCCGGCCGCACGCCCGCCAGCACCTGCTCGGCGACGGCGTCCGCGTCGGTCGCGAACGCGTCACCGCTCTCCACGTCCCACTGCACGGCCGTCACACCGGTCGGTGCGATCGCCTTCAGTGCGGCCGGGTTGTAACAGCCGCCGGGGAAGCGGAAGTACGGCACCGGATGCGGGACGCCCGCCTTGCGGAAGGCGGTGAAGGCGCGGTCGACGTCCGCGCGCATGGCCTCCGGGGCTACGGCGGGCAGGCCGTAGCAGGGGGTGGTGAAGGCGTGGTGGCTGTACGAGTGGTTGGCGACCTCGAAGAGCGGGTCGCGGCCGATGGAGCGCGCCTGGCCGGGGTACTGGTCGGCCCAGGCGCCGGTCATGAAGACCGTGGAGGGGACCTTCAGCCGGCGCAGGGTGGCGATCAGCTCGGGGTTGTCGAACCGCTCGCCGCCCGCGGCCCGCTCGGTCTGCGTGGACATCATGTCGGCGTCGAAGGTCAGCGCGACCAGCTTGGTGCCGCGGGGGCCGTGCTTCCACACGGGCGTCAGCCCGCCCGCGGCCCGGGGTGCCTGCGGGGGTGCCTTGGCGGCTTGTTCGGCCTTGCCGGCCGTCTCGGCCTTCGGCCGCTCGGGGTGAGCGGGGGTCGTACCGGCGCAACCGGTCAGCAGGGTGGCGGCGGCGAGGAGGGGGAGGGCGCTCCGGATTCGGATCATGCTCCGGAGCGTAAATACGACTAATGGGATTTACGGGGTGTGGCTGCGCGAGTGCCGTCGCATGGGCGACGCGGTTACGCCGAAGGGGCGAGCCCCCGCGGAGCCTCCCCGCCGGTGCGGACCGGAGGGGAGGCGCTCGCGTCGTGCGGGGGCGGGCCCGTCGCCCCGGCCCGGGTCAGCCGTCCCAGGGGCCGGTGATCGCGAAGGTCGTGCCGGGCGTGTAGCAGTTGACGTACATCGTGTCGCCGTCCGGCGAGAAGGTGACGCCCGCGAACTCGCCGTACTCCGGCGCCTCCGCGGAGCCGATGTTCTGGCGGTTGCGGGCCATCGGGTAGATCTCGCCGCGCCGGGTGAGGCCGAAGACGTGCTGCTCGCCGTTGCTGTCCTCGCAGAGCATCAGCCCGCCGCCGGGGGCGAGGGCGATGTTGTCCGGCTCGTCGCCGACGTTCTGCGGGTCCGTGTCCGGGCCGAAGACGATCACCAGGGTGAGCGTCCGGGAGCCCGGGTCGTAGCGCCACACCTGGCCGTGGTGGGTGGCCGCGGAGCCGTCCTGGGTGCGGGCGAAGCTGCAGACGAAGTACACGCTGCGGCCGCCCCAGTAGCAGCCCTCCAGCTTCTGGCCGTGGGTGATGCCCTTGGGGCCGAAGTCCTGGTTGCGGATGGACGTCTGGACGGCCAGCGGGTCCGGTACGTCGACCCACTCGATGTCGTGGAAGACCCGGCCGGTCTCCGTGACGGACGACAGGTCGGCGACGCCCGGCACGCGCATCGCCTGCAGCGTGCCGCCGGCCTGGAGGGAGCCCACGCCGCCGAGCGGCTTGGCGGGCAGGAAGCGGTAGAACAGGCCGAAGGGGAAGGAGAAGGCGTCCTCGGTCTCGTACACCACGCCGTTGCGCGGGTCGATGGCCACCGCCTCGTGCTGGAAGCGGCCCATCGCCTTCAGCGGTACGGCGCCCGTCTTGTGCGGGTCGGAGGCGTGCACCTCGAAGACGAAGCCGTGGTCCTTGGTGTGGCCGTTCATGCCGGCCTTGTCCTCGGTCTCCTCGCAGGTCAGCCAGGTGCCCCAGAGGGACGGGCCGCCGGCGCAGTTCACCGCGGTGCCGGCGATGGCGACGTGCTCGCCGGTCACGTTGCCGGCGCGGTCGAGGTGGATCGCGGTGCAGCCTCCGCCGCCTGCGGGGTCGTAGGTCAGGCCCTCCACGGTGGGCACCTTGAGGGCCGCCGTCGTGCGGTTCTCGTGGTTGCGGACGAGGTCCACGCCGCCGTGGCGGGCGGCGAACGCGGCCATGCCGTCGCAGCGCTCCGGGACGACGCCCTCGCCGGAGCGGAGGGGGTCGCCGGTGCGGGAGAGGATCCGGTAGCTGAAACCTTCCGGCAGGTCGAGGACGCCCGCGGGGTCCGTTACGAGGGGGCCGTAGCCGGTGCCCCGGCCCATGGACTGCGTCGCGGCGGCGCTTCCGGTGAAGAGTTCGCTCAGGGCGCCGGCGAAGGCGATTCCCACACCGGCCGCGCCGGTCCGGGCGAGGAGTTCGCGTCGTGAAGTCATCAGACGGGTCAACTTCCTGTTGGCGGACAGGAGATGTGCGGCCTCGTGTCTATCATCCGGTGAACGTCATGTGAACGGGGCGTGCGGTGGTGCTCCGCGTGAGCCGTGCGGTTTCCACCGGCCGGCGGTGCTCGTGCGCTTGCTCTTCGGGTTCCTCTTCAGGTTCCTCTTCGGGTTCCTCTTCGGGTTCCTCTTCGGGCCGCCGCGATGAGTTTCCGCGCGCCGCCGGGTCGGTACGGGTCATGACTGCTGTGAACAACATGAACACGCCCCCCGTCCTCCCGCGCGAGGAATGGCTGGCCGCTGTCGGCACCCTGCGTACCCGGGAGAAGGCGCACACCCGCGAGGGTGACGCCATCGCCGCCGCACGGCGCCGACTGCCGATGACCGAGGTGGACCCCTCGGTTCCAGTCGTCGGAGCCGAGGGCCGCGTCCCGCTCATCGACGTCTTCGAGGACCGCTCCCAGCTGTTCGTCTCGTACCACATGTGGCACGACGGGCACGGCGCCGCCGGCCAGTGCGAGGGCTGCACCTTCTTCACCGGCCAGGTCCGCGAGCTGTCCTACCTGCACCAGCGCGACGTCACCTTCGCCGTCTTCTGCCAGGGCCCCTTCGACGAGTCCGACCGCTACCGCCGCTTCATGGGCTGGGAGCTGCCCTGGTACTCCGTGCCCGAGGAGTCGCTGGAGGGACTCGTCGCGGGCCGCCACTTCGGCATGAAGGCGTGCTACCTCCGGGACGGCGACCGGGTCTTCGAGACGTACTGGACCACCGGCCGCGGCGTCGAACCCATGGCCCCCTCCTACGGCATCCTCGACATGACGGTCCACGGACGGCAGGAGACCTGGGAGGACTCCCCGGCCGGCTGGCCGCAGCGCTACGGGACGGACGGCGACCAGTTCCGTGCGGAAGGACGGCCGACCGCGCAGTGGGCGCGGCTCGCCGCCGGCCACGACGACGACCTCGGCAGCACGCGGGCCCGTCCGGGCGCTTCCGGCTGCTGCTCGTAACCCGGTCCCGATGCACGGATCCCCGCTCCCGGGCTGGCTGCTGGTCGTCCTGTGCGCGAGTGCGGGCGGGTACTGCCTGTACGCGAGGGCGCGCGCCTCCGCCGCACAGCGCCGTGCGGCCGGCCACGACGCGGTGATGGGCCTGGGCATGGCCCTGATGGCGCTGCCCGTCGGTGGCCACGGCGGTCACGGCGGTTGGGCGGCGGGGGTGTGCGCGGTGGTCTTCGGCGCGGAGGCGGTGCGGACGCTGCTGCGCGCGGCAGCGCATCCCCACCATGCGGTGGGCGCGCTGGCCATGGCGTACATGGCGCTGCCGACGGCCCCCGGGGAGCACAGCCGGGCCGGTCTGCCGGCGGTGACGGGGGCACTGCTCGCGTACTTCGCGGGCTATGCCCTGCGTACGGGTGTACGGCTCGTGCTGTCCGGCGGCGACGGCGCCCGGCGGTGGCAGCCCGTGCTGGCGGCCGGGTGCCGGCTCTGCCTGGCGATCGGAATGATGGCCATGCTGGTGACGCCGTGAGCCCGCGGGCCGGGGCCGTTACCGGCCCGCGGCGGTCGTGAGGGGCTGGGCGTCGCGGGCCAGGGCCGTGAGGCGGGAGATGGCGCGGAAGTACTTCTTGCGGTAGCCGCCCGCGAGCATGTCCGGCGGGAACACCTCGTCGAACGGGACGCCCGAGGCCACCACCGGGACCTCCCGGTCGTACAGCCGGTCCGCCAGGACCACCAGCCGCAGCGCCGTGGCCTGGTCCCGTACCGGCGTGACGCCGGTGAGGCACACCGCGCGGACGGAGTCCGTCATCGCCCCGTACCGGCTCGGGTGCACCGACGCGAGGTGCTCCAGCAGCGCGGGGAACGCGTCCAGCGTCGCGCCGGGCGTCGCGTACGCCACCCGGGTGACCTCCTCGGCGGAGAAGGGGGCGGGCGCGGCCGGCAGGCCCCGGTGGCGGTAGTCCTCGCCGTCGATGCGCAGCGGCCGGAAGTGCGCCGCCAGCCCCTGTATCTCACGCAGGAAGTCCGCCGCCGCGAAGCGGCCCTCGCCGAGCTTGCCCGGCAGCGTGTTGGACGTCGCCGCGAGGGCCACGCCGGCGTCGACCAGCTTCCCCAGCAGCGTCGACACGAGCACCGTGTCACCCGGGTCGTCCAGCTCGAACTCGTCGATGCACAGCAGCCGGTGACCGCTCAGCGTCGCCACCGTCTGCTGGAAGCCGAGCGCCCCGACCAGGTTCGTCAGCTCGACGAACGTACCGAACGCCTTCAGCTCCGGCGCCGCGGGCGTCGCGTGCCACAGCGAGGCGAGGAGGTGGGTCTTGCCGACGCCGTAGCCGCCGTCGAGGTACACCCCGCGCGGGCCGGCCGGCGCCGCGGGCGCCTTGCGGAACCACCGCTTGACGCCGCCGCCCACCGCCGTGGCCCCGCCGCCGAGTCCGGACGCGAAGTCCGACAGGACGCGCACGGCGTCCGCCTGGCTGGCCTGGGAGGGATCGGGGACGTACGTCGAGAAGCGCACCGAGTCGAAGCGGGGCGGCGGCACCATCTCGGCGACGAGACGCTCCGCGGGAACCTGCGGGCGGCGCTCGCACAGGGCGCCGGGCGTCTCGGCGGCGGGCGTCCCGGTGGCGGTGTCGGTGGATATCGGCGAGGGCGCGGAGGATGGCACCTACACATGGTACGGGCGTGTGCCTGGGGGCTCGGTACGACGTGGGGCATGCCACACTGCCGTCTATGCGACGCCTGTTCCCAGTCGAGGACGACCCTGCCGGCCCCGCTCACCCCGACGGGTGGGAGTGGACCCCCGAGGAGCTCGCCGAGGTGTACGCCTATCCGGCCGAGGCGGCGGCCGAGGGCTGGCTCCGCGCCAACATGGTGTCCTCGCTCGACGGCGCCGCCCACCACGGCGGCCGTTCGCAGCCGCTGTCCAGCGACGCCGACATGCGGATCTTCGGTGTGCTGCGCGCGCTGGCGGACGTCGTGGTCGTCGGTGCGGAAACGGTTCGCCAGGAGGGCTACCGGCCGGCCCGCGCCCGGGAGGCGTTCGCCGCGCAGCGGCGCGCCCAGGGCCAGGCACCCGCCGCCGCGATCGCCGTCCTCAGCGCCAGCCTGGACCTCGACTTCTCGCTGCCCCTGTTCACCGAACCGCTGACGCCCACGCTCGTCCTGACGGGCGAGAGCGCACCCGCGGACCGGGTGGCCGAGGCCCGTAAGGCCGGAGCGGAGGTGGTCTTCGCCGGCGCGGACCGCGGGGCGGACCCCGCCGCCGCCGTGGCGGCGCTGCGCGAGCGCGGGCTGACGCGGATGCTCTCCGAGGGAGGGCCGACCGTGCTGTCGTCATTTGCCACGGCCGGGGTACTCGACGAGCTCTGCCTCACTCTTTCGCCGCGCATCGCGGTCGGTGACGCTCCGCGCGTCATGCACGGGGCGGTGGCCTTCCCGGTGCCGCAGGAGTTCACTCTGGTGTCGCTGCTGGAGGAGGCCGGGTTTCTGTTCAGCCGCTACCGTCGGATCTGACAATCTGCGGAATCTCCCGTTCCGTTTCCATCGGGCTGGGCAGACTAGAGCGGCAGGATCGTTTCTGGAGTGGTCCCTCGGTTGGGGAGGGCCGCACGGATGGAGGGCGCACCTTCGTGTTCACCACAGTGCTGATGATCGAGAAGCCCCTGGTCCCCGTGGATGTGGAGATGGTGACGACCCTCCACGGCGACGAGCCGGTGACCTTCGTCGTACTGCTGCAGCCCCGGGGCAACCAGGACCGGCTGCTGCGGGCGCTCGACGACGTGGCCCTCGGCGAGTTCGACGACGCCGTCCACGAGGGGGACATCCCCGAGGGGAGTGAGGCCCTCACGCCCGCCGAGACGGCGCTCGCGCACTCGCTGAAGTCCCTGCGGGACGCGGGCGCCAAGGCCGACGGCAGGCTCGTGGACGGCGACCCGCTCGACGTCCTGCGTACGACGGTCGCCGAGAACAAGGCGGACGAGGTCATCGTCCTCACCGCCCCCCATCTGGTGGAGGAGTTCTTCCACCGGGACTGGGCGTCCCGCGCCCGGCACAAGGTGGGGGTGCCGGTGCTCAAGCTGTTCGCGCACAACGACTGAGGGGGGCCGGGGTCACCCGGCTGGGCGCTCGGCGGCCTCGGTGAGCTGCCCGCCGATCGCTTCCGTGAGCGGCTGCTCGGCTGCCTCCGCCAGCCGGCCGTCGGTCATCTCCAGCCGGCGGTCGCAGTGGCCGACGACGTCGGCGTCGTGCGTCACCAGGACCGTCGCCGTCCCGTGCCGGCGGGTCACGTCGCCCAGCAGGCGCGCTATCCGCTGACCGCGGTCGTGGTCGAGGGCGGAGGTCGGCTCGTCCACCAGGAGCACGGACGGGCCGCCGAACAGCGCACGCGCGATGTTCACGCGCTGCCGCTCGCCACCGGACAACTGGTGCGGGCGGCGGTGCTGCTTGGAGCCGGCGAGGCCCAGCGACTCCAGCAGCTCCTGCGCCCGGCCCCGCGCGGCCCCGGGCCTGCGCCCCTTCAGATGCTCCAGTACGAGGAGCTGTTCGACCGCGGTGAGCGACGGCAGCAGGTTCGCCTGCTGGAACACGATGCCGATCTCCGCCCGGCGCAGCGCGGCATGCTCCCGGCGCCCCATCGGCCCGGTGTCCCGGCCGGCCACCAGCACCCGGCCGGAGTCCGGCCGCAGCAGCGTCGCGGCGACGGCGAGCAGGCTGGACTTCCCCGAGCCGGACGGCCCGACGACGGCGACCATCTCGCCCGCCGCGACCTCCAGCCCCACCCGGTCCAGGGCCGTGAGCCGCCCTTCGCCGTCGGGGTAGGTCAGGGTGACGTCGTCGAGGGCGAGGGGTGCCGCGGTCATCGGGGTGCTCCTTGGGGGTCGGTGGTCGGCGCGGCGGTCGTGAGGCGTTCAGTGGTCGCGGGGCGTTCCGGGCTCATCGCGTCGCCCCCAGCGCGGTCAGCGGGTCGACGGAGGTGATGCGGCGTACGGCGAGGGCCGACCCGGCGAGGCCGAGCAGCACCATCGCGGTGACCGGTACGGCCGCGGTCGCCGGTCCCAGCGCGAACGGCACCGCGCGCCCGGCCACGGCCCCGCCCGCCACCCCCGCGGCCGCCCCGAGCAGGGCGCCGAGCAGCAGCACGGCGGCGGCCTGGGCGAGGGCGTCCCGGACGAGGTAGCCGCTCCCGGCGCCCACCGCCTTCAGCACGGCGATGTCCGGCTTGCGCTGCACCGTCCACACCGTGAAGAAGGCGCCGGTCACCAGGGCGCTCACGGCGAACAGGAAGCCCTGGATGAGCCGCAGGCTGCCCTGCTCGGCGGCGTAGCCGTTGATACCGGCGAGCGCGTCGTCCAGCGCGACCGCCCGGGTGCCGTCCGCCGCCGGCGTGGCGGGAACGCCACCGGTGAGGGCCAGGGCGGTGGGCCGGTCCTGGTGGCTGATGCGCTGCCAGGTCGGCAGGCTCGTCCAGACGGTCCCCGCGTGGCCGAAGCTGCGGTCCGCCGTGACGGCGGAGACCGTCAGCTCCTCGGTGCCCAGGGTGATCCGGTCCCCGGGCCGCAGACCGTGCTCCTTGGCCAGGCCGCTGCTGACGGCCGCCTGCCCGTCGCGCGGGGCGATGCCCTCGCTCACCGGGGGCAGCAGCGCGGCGCCCGACCCGATCACGCTGACCGACTCCGCGCGGCTGCCCGCCGTCATCCGTGTCATCGCGGTGCCGAAGGGCTCCGCCCCGCGCACCCCGGGCGCGTGCGCCCACGCCGACTCCTGGCCGGCGGAGACCGTGGAGTTGCTGAACGACACCTCCGGCTCCGCGCCGGGCAGCGCCCCGAAGACCACCGAGTCGGCCGGCAGCTCCGCGATCGCGGAGGACGCGGCGCGGGCGAGGCCGCCGGTGAGGCCGTACAGGAAGACCACCAGCGTGGTGATGAGCGTGACGACCGCTCCCATCAGGGCGAAGCGCCCCTTGGCGAAGCGGATGTCGCGGAGCGCGACGAACAACGGTCCTCCTTGTGGGTCCGGCGGTGACCTTCTTGTGGGTCCGGCGGCGACTTCCTCCACCCTCCGGGAAACGCGGACCGGCGCCATCAGGGAAGGGGCTGGTCCGGAAATACATCGAACGGTTGATGCCGGCGGGGAGCGCCGCCGGGATGGGCGGGCCGTACGCTCGATGGAGTGAGTCCCGATGTCCTTCCCGACGCCGCCGCGCGGAACCCGCTCGGTGCGGGTGACGGCGCCGACCGCCGTGCCGGGAGTGGGGCGGCGGTCGCGGGCCCTCGCCCGGACCGGCATCCGCGGGGGCTGTCGCAGGCCGAGCCGCTGCTGCGGGGCGCGCTCCACGGCACGTTCGCGGCGCTGCTCGTCATCGCCATGATCCAGTCCGCCGCCTCGGACGCGCGGACGCTCGCGCCCGCCGCTGTGCTGGGCGCCGTGTACGCGGCAGGCGTGCTGCGCGCACGCGGGATGCGGCACGGGGAGGACGGCGGCCCGGCCGCGGGGCGCTCCGCCGGGGACGGAGACGACGTCCGTTCGGCCCACGCGGGTGCTTTCGGGTGGCTCGCGGCGGTCAGCGCCCTGTGGCTGCTGCTCCTCGCCCTCGACCCCGCCTACTCCTACCTCGCCTTCCCCCTCTTCTTCCTCTACCTCCACCTCCTCCCCGGCCCCCTGCCCTCCCTGACCGCCGTCGCCGGCGCCACGCTCGCCGTGATCGCGTCCCAGGCCGCCGCCCCCGGCCCGCTCACGCCCGCGATGGTCGTCGGCCCGGCCGCCGGGGCCACCGTCGCCGTGCTGATGTCCGTCGGTTACGCCGCGCTCTACCGCGAGAGCAGGGCCCGCCAGCAGCTGATCGACGACCTCGTCCGCACCCGCGACGAGCTGGCCGCCGCCCAGCGCGAGGCGGGCAAGCTCGCCGAGCGCCAGCGGCTGGCCCGCGAGATCCACGACACCCTGGCCCAGGGCCTGTCCAGCATCGTGCTGCTGTCGCGGATGTCCGCGACCGGCGACGAGAGCGCCGTACGGGCGAGGCTGGCGGAGATCGGCGAGACCGCCGCCGGCAACCTCGACGAGGCGCGCCGCTTCGTCCACGAGCTCACGCCGCCCGCGCTCGCGGACACCCCGCTGCCCGAGGCGCTGCGGCGGGTGGCCGCGGCGGCGCCGCTGGACGTCGCCTTCCGGGTGGAGGGCGAGCCGGCTCCGCTGCCCGTCGGGGCGGAGGTCGCGCTGCTCCGGCTCACCCAGGAGGCCCTGACCAACGTCTCCCGCCACTCCGGGGCCGACCGCGCGACGGTCACCCTGTCGTTCCTGGCCGGGCAGGTGGCCCTCGACGTGTACGACGAGGGGTGCGGTTTCGACCCCGCCACCGCCGGGGCCGGGCGCTTCGGCCTGCACGGCATGCGCCAGCGGATCGCCGCGCTCGGCGGCACGCTCACCGTGGAGTCGGCGCCCGGCGAGGGCACGGCGGTGGCGGCGGTGCTGCCCCTGGACGGTGAGCGGTGATCCGGGTCCTGCTGGTGGACGACCATCCCGTCGTACGACGGGGGCTGCGCGCCATGGTCGACGATCTGGCGGAGCTCGAGGCCGTCGGCGAGGCGGCCGACGGCGCCGCGGCGCTGCGGCTGCTGACGGAGGGCGGGCCGCGGCCGGACGTCGTGCTGATGGACCTGCAGATGGGCGCGGGCATGCACGGGGTGGAGGCGACCCGGCGGATCACGGCCCTGCCGGACCCGCCAGCGGTGCTGATCCTCACGACGTACAGCACGGACGCGGACATCCTCGCCGCGGTCGAGGCCGGTGCCACGGGCTATCTGCTGAAGGACGCCCCGCCGGAGGAGCTCCTCGCCGCCGTGCACGCGGCGGCCCGCGGCGAGACGGTGCTGGCGCCGCCCATAGCGGCCCGCCTGCTGGGCCGGCTGCGTACGGGCGGCCCCTCGCTGTCCCCACGGGAGACGGAGATCCTGCAGCTGCTGGCGGAGGGGCTGGCGAACCGGCAGATCTCCCGGCGGCTGTTCATCAGCGAGGCCACGGTGAAGACGCATCTCGTGCACATCTACGACAAGCTGGGCGTGGACAGCCGTACGGCGGCGATCGCGGCGGGGCTGGCGACGGGGCTGCTGCGTTCTCCCGGGGGATGACCCCCGGACCCCCGGCCGGGCCGGGGCTCGCCGGGGTGGCGGACGGCCGTCGGCCGGTCCCGGGCACCGGAAGTGCAAGAATCGACCCGACGACCTACCGGCAAGGAGCACCGCATGTCACCGGCGATCCCGCCCACCCTGGCCCGCCCGCACTTCATCGGCATCGGCGGCGCCGGAATGTCCGGCATCGCGAAGATCCTCGCCCAGCGTGGGGCCCAGGTCGCGGGCAGTGACGCCAAGGACTCGCCGACCGCCGAGGCGCTGCGCGCCCACGGGGCCACGGTCCACATCGGCCACGCCGCCGCCCACCTCGACCCGGCCACCACCGCCGTCGTCGTCTCCTCCGCGATCCGCGAGGACAACCCCGAGCTGACCGCCGCGCGGGCCGCCGGCATCCCCGTCGTCCACCGCTCCGACGCCCTGGCCGCGCTGATGGAGGACGCGCGGCCGATCGCGGTGGCCGGCACGCACGGCAAGACGACCACGACGTCGATGCTGAGCGTCAGCCTGCGCACGCTGGGCCTCGACCCGTCGTACGCGATCGGCGGCGACCTCGACGAGCCCGGCTCGAACGCCCACCACGGCGCCGGTGACATCTTCGTCGCCGAGGCCGACGAGTCGGACCGCAGCTTCCACAAGTACGCCCCCGAGGTCGCGATCATCCTCAACGTCGAGCTCGACCATCACGCGAACTACGCGTCGATGGACGAGATCCACGACTCCTTCGAGACCTTCACCCGCCGCATCACCCCGGGCGGCACGCTGATCCTCTCCGCCGACCACGAGGGCGCCCGCGAGCTGCGCCGGCGCCTCGCGGACGACCTGAAGGTGACGACGTACGGCGAGGCGGCCGACGCCGGCGTCCGCGTGCTGTCCATCGTGGCGAAGGGCCTGACCAGCGAGGTCACGGTGGTCCTGGACGGCGAGGAGCTGACCTTCACGGTCTCCGTCCCCGGCCGCCACTACGCCCTGAACGCCGTCGCCGCCCTGGCCGCGGGCGCGGCCCTCGGCGTCCCGGCCGCCGACCTGGCCCCGGCCATCGCGTCGTACACGGGCGTCAAGCGCCGGCTGCAGCTGAAGGGCGAGGCCGCGGGCGTCCAGGTGATCGACTCCTACGCCCACCACCCCACCGAGATGACCGCGGACCTCGAGGCCATGCGCGCGGCGGCGGGCGAGGACCGGCGCATCGTGGTCCTCTTCCAGCCGCACCTGTTCTCCCGCACCCAGGAGCTGGGCAAGGAGATGGGCCAGTCCCTGGCCCTCGCCGACGCCTCGGTGGTCCTGGACATCTACCCGGCCCGCGAGGACCCGGTCCCGGGCGTGACGAGCGCCCTGATCATCGACGCGGCGCGCGCCGCCGGCGCGGACGTCACGGCCTGCCACGACAAGGACGCCGCTCCCGAGGTGCTGGCCGGAATGGCGAAGCCGGGTGATCTCGTTCTCACCATGGGGGCGGGTGACGTCACCGACCTCGGCCCGAAGATCCTCTCCGTCCTGGAGGCCTGAGAAATGCCGTACGAGATCGACAAGCCGGAAGAGCAGTGGCGCGCGGAGCTGACCCCGCAGGAGTACCACGTCCTGCGCGAGGCCGGCACGGAGCGCGCCTTCACCGGCGAGTACACCGACACCAAGACGACGGGCGTCTACGACTGCCGCGCGTGCGGGGCGGAGCTGTTCCGCTCCTCGGAGAAGTTCGACAGCCACTGCGGCTGGCCGAGCTTCTTCGACCCGGCGGAGTCGGACGCGGTGGAGCTGCTGGAGGACCGCTCGCACGGGATGGTGCGGACGGAGGTGCGGTGCGCGAAGTGCGGGTCGCATCTGGGCCACGTCTTCGACGACGGCACGCTCTACGGGGTGCCGACGGGGCAGCGGTACTGCATCAACAGCGTCTCGCTGCGGCTGGTGCCGGAGGAGTAACCGAACGTCCACCGCGTCCGGTCGCTGCGCGCGACTGCAGCCACTGGGCGGTTTGTTACGTACGCGTGGAGTTACTTACGTGCGCGTGTAGTTGAAAAGGGGTTCAAAGTCCCGTACGGGCAGGGCCCCTTCATCTGCGGATCCGTTGCGGCGTCCGCCGATTTGTGTCACAATCGCCCGATTTACTTGACATTGCGTAGCCGACCCAAGAAGACTTGATCTTGATCGATGCGACAGTCCGGATCATCTGCCGCAAGTGAGAAACTCCGGAGGCTGAAGCCTTATGACCAGCATGACAGTGAAGAGGGTCGGGGCGGCAGTAGCCGCTACGGCCGCAGCATTCGCGCTCGGGGTCGGCGGAGCAAGCGTCGCCCAAGCCAAGATTCAACCTGTCGATGTCTCCTGCACCAACGGCGGCGGCAACCAGCCCGGCGGTCAGCAGCCCTCCTGCACCGGTGGCGGCCTGACGCAGGACACCGAGAACCAGAACCCCGCAGGACACGCTCCTGGCGGACACAACTGACACCCTCAGCAACAAACGAGAGCCCCCTACCGCGCAGTTCGAAGGCAGGGGGCCCACATGTGCCCCGGGCTTCCCTCATCCCCGTTCGGGTGGCCGCCCTTCGATCCAGCCCGCCTCCCGGGCGCGGGTTGCCGCCGAAGTCCGGTCCGCCACCTGGAGTTTGGTGAAGATCGACGAGACCCGGTTCGCGACCGTCTTCGGGGCCAGGCCCAGGTGGTGTGCGATCGATGCGTTCGTGCGGCCCGTCGCCAGGAGGGCGAGGATCTCCCGTTCGCGGGCCGTCAGCTCCGGGAACGGGTCCGCGGGGGGCGGTGGTTGGGCCGAGAAGAAGCCCAGGACGCGCTGGGCCACGCCGGGGCCGAAGATCGCCTCGCCCGCGGCCACCGCGCGGATCGCGCGGATGAGCTCCTCCTGTTCTGCGCCCTTCACCAGATAGCCGCGGGCGCCCGCGCGCATCGCGGCGAAGACCGAGTCGTCGTCGTCGAACATCGTCAGGACCAGCACGGCGACCTCCGGGGCCGCGCGGGTGATCTCACGGGTGGCCGTGAAGCCGTCCATGCCCGGCATCTGCAGGTCCAGCACCGCCACGTCCGGGCGGTGCAGCACGACCTCGCGGAGCGCGGCGCGGCCGTCCGACGCCACCGCGACGACCTCCAGGCCCGGCAGCGACGACAGCAGCGCCCGCATGCCCGCGCGCACCACGGGGTGGTCGTCGGCCACGACGACCCGCAGGGCGGTCATGTCGCCGCCAGCGGGAACGAGACGTGGACGCGGCCGCCGGCCGGGGTGGGGCCCGCGGTGAAGGCGCCCCCGAGCTCCGTCGCGCGTTCGCGCATCGCCGTCAGGCCGACACCGGGGTGCCACGGGCCGTTCGGCGGGCCGTCGTCGAGCACTTCCACGTCCAGGCTGCCCGCGCACCGCAGCCGGACCACCGCGCTGTCCGCCCCGGAATGGCGTACGACGTTCGTCAGCGCCTCGGTGGCGATGCGGTACGCCGCCACCTCGACGGCCGCCGGCAGTTCGGGCACCTCCGCGGGGGCGTCCACCCGGATCGCGACGCCGCCCGTCCCGCCGCGCACCGCCAGCCGGTCCGTGCGCTGGCGCAGCGCGCCCACCAGGCCCAGCTCGTCCAGCGCGGGCGGGCGCAGGTTGTCCACCAGCCGCCGGACGTCGGCGATCGCGGTGCGGGTGTCGGAGCGCAGCGCGTCCATCAGCCGACGCGCCCCGGCCGGGTCGGCGACCACCAGGTTCGCGGCGGCGTCGGCGCTCAGGGCCACGCCCGTCAGGAGCGGGCCCAGGCCGTCGTGCAGATCGCGGTGGAGGCGGCGGCGCTCCTCCTCGCGTGCGGCGACGATGCGTTCACGCGAGCGCTGCAGTTCGGCGGTCAGGCCGAGGGCGTGCAGGGCGACGGCGAGGGGAGCCGCCAGCAGCGTCAGCACGTCCCGGTCGGCCGGGTCCAACTCCCGTTCCCCCGGCCGCAGTCCGACGATCAGCCCACCCACGACCCCACCCCCGTACTCCAGATCCAGCGCCTGCACCGTCACTCCCTCCGCCGGCCCGTCCCCGGCCGCCCCGTCCTCCGCCACCACCGCGCCGTCCGGCCCGCGCAGCGCGGCGTACGGCAGCCGCAGCGCCGTACGGACCGCCGCGACCACGTCGGGCAGCCCCGCGTCCGCGCCCGACTGCAGCCGGCGGCCGACGCGGGACGCCACCCGCGCCGGGTCGCCCCGGTCGCCGTACATCGCCCGGTCCACCAGCCGCCGCAGCCGCGGCAGGACGGGAGCGACCGCCAGGGCCACCACCACCGTGGCGACGGCCGAACGGCCCACCCGCTCGGCGACGAACGTGTCGAGCAGCGCCACCAGTCCGGCGTACGCCCCGATCACCCCGGCCGTCAGCAGCAGCCAGGTGAGCGCGCGTGACAGCACCAGCCGGATGTCGAACAGCCGGTGCCGCACGATCCCCACCGCGACCGCCGCCGGGATCAGCGGGATCGCGAGCAGCACCACGACCGGCGTGCCGGCGACGAACGCCCACGGCAGCGTGACCGCCACCGCCACCGTCGCGGCCAGCAGCAGCCACATCAGCTGCAGGCGCTGCGTCTCGCCGCCCTTGCGGTAGCGCACCGCGAGCGCGGCGACCGCGAGGGCCAGCGCCCCCATCGTGCGGGCCTCGGACGCCGTCCACAGCGGCTGCAGGCGGTCGTAGCCGGACCAGCCGCCGTACGCGAGCGGCAGCCCGGGCTCAAGGGGCTCGTCGCCCATCCCCAGCTCCAGCGCGAACAGCGGCGAGGTGACGGCCACCGCGAGGACCGCCGGCCGCCAGCGCGGGCCCGGCGGGCGGCCGTCCGGGAAGAGCAGCAGGGCCAGCGGCAGGCACAGCCCGATCGACCACGGCCACGCCCAGGTGGCGACGGTGACCAGCAACCGCAGGGGTACGGGCGCCAGGTCGTCCCGCAGCGCCTCGGTGAGCGGCATCGCGCACGCGGTCGTGGCGTGTGCGACGCCGCCGGCCACGAACAGCCAGCCGACGGGCAGCCGCGGGCGGTGCCAGGCGATCACCGCGCCGCAGACCGCGAAGGACGCGCCCATCAGGGAGTTGGTGACGACGAACCCCTCCAGCGCGTCCTGCCAGCCCCAGCCCACCGCGGGGGTGAGCGCCGCCGCGGCCGCGACCTCGGCCACGGCGAACAGGCCGAGGACCGCGGCGAGTCGCCGCGTCCGGGAGCCGCCGGGTGCGGCGGCGTGGGCGGTCATGTCCGTCATTGTGGGGCTCGTCCCCTCCCGTGTCCCGGGAACGGATTCCCTTGCGGGCAGGGCGGTTTCCCGGGCCGGACGGGAGACATCCCCCTGACCGCGGGACGGCGCGGGCGGCACGGTCGAGGGCGAGCCGGACAGCGGGTCCGGCCGTCCGCCCGGCCGGTCCGGGCCCGACTCCACTGGGGGAGACCATGTCGCGTCCGTTCCGTACCGGGCTGGACCCGGACCAGGACCAGGACCGTTCCGGCCCGGACCCGGACCCCACGCTCCGGAAGAGCACCCCCGACCTGCGGCGCGCGTCGCGGTGGCTCGCCGCCGCGCTCATCCCGCTCGGGCCGGCCGCCGTCGCCGTACTGCGGTACGCGCTGCCGTACTTCACCGCCGACGACTCGGCCGCGACGGTCCGTGAGGCCGCCGCGCACGAGGGGCGGCAGTCGCTCGTCCTGTGGTGCGGCTACGCGGCCGTGCTGACCCTGGTGCCGGCCGTGCTGTGGGTGGGCCGGCTCACCCGCCGGCGCGCGCCCCGGCTGACGGCGGCGGCGCTGCTGCTGCTGGTGCCCGGCTATCTGTCGCTGGGCTGGATGGCCGGGGCGGACGCGCTGCTGTGGTCCGGTGCGCGGGCGGATCTGCCGCAGGACGCCTTCGTCCGGCTGTACGACGCGGTGCACCCGACGACGGACATCGCCGTCATCGTGTTCGTGCTCGGCCATCTCGTCGGCACGGTGCTGCTGGGCATCGCCCTGTGGCGGACGCGCGCGGTGCCCCGGTGGGCGGCTGTGCTGGTCGTGGGGTGCCAGCCGCTGCACCTGGCGTCGGTCGTCGCGGGCGTCCCGGCGCTCGACCTGTTCGCCTGGGGGCTCAACGCGGCCGGTTTCGCGGCGGCTTCGGCGGCGGTGCTGCGTACGCCGGACGAGGAGTGGGACGTGGCGCCCGCGGCGTAGGGGGAGCCGCACGGGGGGCGGGGCCGGTCGTCGGTCCCGCCCCCCGCGCTCCCGCTACGACCCCGCCGTAGCGCACTCCTCCATCAGCTCCGTGGCCAACTCCGTGTCCGGCAGCGGTATCGGGCCCAGATCGGCGTCCTCGTACGTCCTGAGCCGGTGGACCGCCTCGGCCAGCGGTGCGTCCAGCCGGACGGTCATCGTGACCCCGCCGTCGATCCAGGCCGGATCGTGGTACCGCTTGACCTCCACGACCAGACCGCGCCGGTCGCACAGGCTCCCCATGCCGGCGAGCACGTAGTCGGCGCGCCGGGGCTCGAACCAGGCCCGGGCCGGTCCCGGCGTACGGCAGCGCAGCCGGGCCTCCACCGCCTCCCAGTGCCGGGCGTCGTCCGTCTCGCCGTGGTGCAGGTGGTGCAGATACAGGCAGCGGGCGGCGGTCGCGGAATCGGCGCCCGCGGCGAACTGCCACCAGAAGCGGGCGCCTTCCACCCGGTCGGCGAGGTACAGCACACAGGCGAAGGCCAGCACCCCGTCGACGTCCACCGGCTGGTGCAGCCGCCAGTCCGGCTCCCGTGCGAAGCGGCCCATGGCGGCGACGGCCTGCGGATCGCGGATCTGCTCGACCGACTGCCGCTGCAGCTCCAGGCCGGCCCACACATGCGCGGGCGCGGGGCGGGCGGCGGACTGCCATCGGCCGTACGTTGTCCGCGGCGGCCGGCACTCGGCGACGGCGGTCCAGGCGCGCTCGTCCATGGACAGGGCGCCCTCCCACAGCACCCGCCGGGCGACGCGCTCGAGTCCGGCGTCCGCGTCGAAGTCCGCGAAGCGGTCCGGGACGGTCCCGGATCCCGAGTGCAGATCCTCGACCAGCTGTACGGCGGTCGGTCGCGGCCCGGTGCGGTCCGGTCCGTCACCCCGGCTCATCATGGTCCTCCTCCGATTCCAGATACCTGGTGTAGTTGATGTCCCGGGCGATGCGGCGGCGCGCGGTGCGCAGATGGGAGCGGACCGTGGGATAGCTGATGCCCATCAGTTCGGCGACGCGCTGCTGCTTCAGGCCGAGTACGCAGCACAGCACCACCACGTCGTACAGGCGCTCCGGGAGCGCGGCGACGGCCTCGTACAGACCCAGGCTCGAGTCGAGGGTCTCCATCGTGGCGCGCGAGTAGTCGCGCAGCGCCGCGAAGGCGGCGGTCTCCACCAGGGCCGGTCCCCGGCCGCGGGCCGCGACACGGCGCGCGACGTCCTGCTTGAACGCGGCCCAGGCCCAGCCGGGGACGCTCGGCTCGGTCAGCACCTGCGGCCAGCGGGCGCTCATGGCGCAGAAGAAGTCCTCGACCGCCTTCTCCGCCTCCTCGGCGCTGCCGAGCTGGAGGTCCGCGTAGCGGAGATAGGCCCGGACGTGGAGGTGGTAGAAGGCGGCGAAGTCCGGGGGTAAGGCGGCGTTGAGGTCGTCGCGCACGGCGCGGCCGTGCCACGGGTCGGGTACGACGTCCGGCGCCTCGGGGGGTTCGTGGGTCACGACGAGCGCGCGGCAGTGTCCAGTTCCACGTTCGAGTTCCCTTTCGTCAGTTACGGGTGCATAGCAACCGTGGTGACCCGCTCGGCGCCCGGGCCACGAGCGGATGCCCGCCGCGTCGGTGACGGCGGGCACCCGGGCACCCGGGCGCCTGACGCGTCAGCCGAGGCGCTCAAAGGGCGCCGGTGTCGCGCCCGTCCAGCGGTACAGGTACGCCTCGCCCTCCTGCCTGCGGACGCCGTCCACGTCCACGGCCCGGCCCTCGGCCACGTAGTAGCGGCCGTCGCCCAGGGCGTCGAAGCCGTAGTTGCCGTGGAACTCCCAGCCGCGCAGGCCCGTCGCCGGATCGGTCAGTCCGGCGTCGCGCAGGGTGAGGAGTTCGCCGGTCTCCGGGGCCGGCTGGCCCTTGATCTCGCCGCGGCGCGGCTCGGCGGAGGCGTCGACGGTGAAGAAGGAGTAGTTCGGGAAGCCGGACTTCACGCCCTTGTAGACCGCCATGATCCAGTTCTTCGTGTACGGGTCGTACTGCAGGTTCTGCACGCCGTACGTGGTGTTGCCCGTGTACGCGAAGTACTTGCCGTCGTAGTGCTTCGGGCCGCTGCGGTGCGGGGCGGACTGGGTGAGCGGGCGCTCGAACTCGGACCAGTCGCTGATGTCGTACTCCAGGATCACCTGGTGGTCGTTGTCGGTGCGGGCGGTGTTGGAGTAGACGCCGTACGCGACCATCAGCTTCTGCGCGCCGCCGCGCTCCCCGAACTCCGGGCCGAAGGAGACGCCGTCGATTCCGCTGCAGCCGTAGCGGTGGTCGGGGGTGGCGGCGGTGTCGCCGTCGAAGACGCCGTTTTTGTCCATGTCGGCGGTGAAGTCCTCGACGACCTCGTCGAGGTGGACGGCTTTCATGACGCCGTCGGTCTCGGCGTTCATACCGGTCCGGTCGATCCTGTCGACGTCGAAGACCGCGATGTAGAACGCCTTTTCCGCCTTGTATTCCAGCGAGCCGTAGACCCGGCCGTCCTTCTCGTTCAGATCGATGTCCCCGAGGTGCCCGGTGAGGCCCGTGACGGTGCCCACGACATTGCCCGCGAGGTCCGTTTTCACCAGCATCTGGGTGAACGACCAGTAGACGAACCCGCGCCGCTGGTCGACGGTCACGCCCTGGACGTGGCTGGTCGGCCAGGCGCCGCCGTAGATATGAGCGGGCAGCCTGGGCCGGTCGTCGGCGGCCTGGCCGGGGGAGGAGGCCAGGAGGAGTGCCGGTACGGCCATCCCGGCGACGAGAGCGGCCCGGACGGCCCGGAGCTTGCCGCGCATGCGAAAGTCCCTTCCACAGATCACGAATGACGCGCTCCACCGAACCGGCGCGTCATGGCCGGCCGGTGAGCACGGCGCGAATCGCACACGAAACCCGGGTGCTTCCGCGGTGTCAACCGGACCCCGGGAAACAAACAAACGGGCGCAATTCCCGCGTATGCCGGATGTTCGGTCGGGGTGGTATTCCGGACGGGAATGGCGGTGCCTTTTCACACGAACCCGGCGTGTTCGGTTCACACGAACCGAACAGCCCCGCCGCGCTGTCCCCCGGTGTCGGGGTGCGGCAAGATCGGACACGTCATGGACCGGTACAGCTGGATGCGCTTCCTCACCCCCGAGCCGATGCACCGCGAGCTGGGGCTCGTCTGCCTGGGCACCGGTGTGCAGCGCGGGGCGCTGCCCGTCGTGGGGCCGCGGGTCGTGGACCGGTTCGTCGCCGTCGTCGTCACCGCCGGCCGGGGCTGGTTCCGGTACGGGAACAGTGCGCGGGTGGATGTCGTCGCACCCGTGCTGCTGTGGCTGGTGCCGGGGGTGCGGCACGCGTACGGGCCCGACCCCGGCACCGGATGGGACGAGACCTTCGTGTCCTTCACCGGCGCCGCCACCGCCACGTACACCCGGCTCGGCTACATCACCCCGGACCGGCCCGTGGTCCCCCTCACCCGCACCGACGGCGTCACCGCCGTCGCGAACCGCGTCATGCGCGCCGCCCGCCCCGGCAACCCGCTCGTCGACGTCGAGGCCGCCGTCGCCGTGCACGAGCTGCTGCTGGAGCTGCGCGCCGCGCGCGCCGGGGACGGCGACCCCGGGGACCGCTCCGTGCTGGACGCCCTCGCCCGCAACGCCTTCCTCCCCCTGTCCGTCGACGAGCACGCCGCCCGCCTCGGCCTCACCCCGGCGTCCCTGCGCGCGGTCGTACGGCGGGCCAGTGGACGCGCGCCCAAGGACTTCCTGCTGTCCGTGCGGCTCGGGCGGGCCCAGGAGCTCCTCGCCGGTACGGATCTGCCGACGGCGACCGTCGCCCGGATGACCGGATTCGAGGATCCGGCCTACTTCAGCCGGCTGTTCACCCGGCGCGTCGGGCTGCCGCCGTCCCGGTTCCGTGAGCGGGAGGCGCCGGGCGGGGAAACGCCGGAACGGGGCCGGCCGTCCCGCTGAGCACCGCCTCGCCCAGCGCGGTGCGCCGGTGCAGGACGTGATAGCCGTCCCGGTGCGAGCTGATCAGGCCGGCGTCACGCAGCACCGACGCGTGCCGGCTGGCCGAGGCCAGGGCGATGCGCAGCTCCGCGGCGATCCGCGTCGTGGTGCACGCCTCGTCGAGCAGGGCCAGCACCTGCGCGCGCCGCGTGCCCAGCAGCCGGCCCAGCGGCAGCGCCCCGGCGTCCGGCGCCGCGGCCCCCGGCCGCAGCCAGCCCGGGGCCGGTGACAACGGGTAGACGAGCACCGGCGGCAGCTCCGAGTCCGCGAGGGTCACCGGCCACCGGACGCAGAAGAACGACGGGACGAGCGTCAGCGGCCTTCCCCGCAGGGGCAGTTCGCGGTCGAAGGGGTAGGCGCACTCCAGCGTGCCGCCGCGCCGTGCCAGCTCCGGCTGGTAGCCGTCGAGCAGCCCCTCCGCCCCGTACCGCAGCACCGTCTGCGCCCGCGCCCGGACATCCTCCGCGACGGCCGAGCGGACGGCCTCGCGGTACGGGGCCACGGCGGCCGCGTGGTACGCGCGCAGCGCCGCCCCGAGCCGGGTGAGCGCGGTGACGTCACCCGCCGCCAAGTGCCGTGCCCAGGGCGGCAGCGGGCCGTGCTGGGCCAGCCGTGTCAGCTCCGCGGCCAGCACGGTGCGCGGCGTCGAGAGCACCCGGTCCACCCCCTCCTCGATACCGGGGCCCGTCCCGCCCGGCGTGAGGAAGTCGGGGAAGTAGGCGGCCGGAGGGCACAGCCGCAGCAGCGCCGACGCCGTGCCCGCCAGCCCCGCCCGCCGCAGCCGCGCGCGGACCTCGCGGCGCCAGGGGTCGAAGACGAGGGGGGCCTCACGGCCGTACAGCACGTGCAGGCTGAGGACGGTCTCCCACATCGGGTCGGGGTCCCCCGCCACCCGCAGCCGTCCCAGGTCCCGCGCGGTGAAGTCGATGCTGAGCATGACTGGCAACCCTGACGGACATCCGCGCCGTTGGGCACCTGGGAGAACTCAGGGAACGCGCCGCAGGGCCGCACGGACGGGGCACTCCGTGCGGGCACGGGCCCGTAACACCCCTGCTACCGTGGTCAGGTTGCCAGGAGGCCGGTCCGGGGAATCCGCGGGCCGGGCGGCGGGGGACCGGCGAGGGGGCAGGGCGTTGGGCTTGCGGACGGGGGATCCCGGGTCCGTCGGCGGTTACGTGATCGAGGAACGGCTCGGTACGGGCGGCATGGGCACCGTGTACCTCGCCCGGGACCGGCGCGGCCGGCCGGTGGCGGTCAAGGTGGCGCATCGCCATCTCGCCGACGACGCGGAGTTCCGGGAGCGCTTCGGCCGCGAGGTCGCCGCCGCCCGCACGGTGACCGGACCGTTCACCGTACCGGTGCTCGACTCCGGACTCGACGCCGAGACACCGTGGATGGCCAGCCGCTATGTGCCGGCCCCCTCCCTGCAGCGGTACGTCGAGGAGCACGGCCCGCTGGACGAGGCGCGGTTGCGCCGCCTGACCGCGGGACTGGCCCGGGCGCTGCGCGACATCCACCGCGCCGGAGTGGTGCACCGCGACCTCAAACCCGCGAACGTCCTGATGGCCCGGGAAGGGCCGCTCGTCATCGACTTCGGCGTGGCCCGCGCCGCGGACCACGACACCCTGACGGTCACCGGACGGGTCATCGGCTCACCGCCGTTCATGGCGCCCGAACAGCTCGCCCGCCCGCGGGACGTCGGACCGCCGGCGGACGTGTTCGCGCTGGGTGCCCTGCTGGTGTACGCGGCCACCGGCGCCGGGCCGTTCGACGACGAGAGCCCCTATCTCATCGCCCACCGCGTGGTGGCCGAGCCCGCGCGGCTCGGGGACGCGCCGCCGTGGCTGCGGCCCCTGCTGCGCCGGTGCCTGGCCAAGGAGCCCGGGCAGCGGCCCACGCCCGCGGAGATCCTGGCGGCGGTGTCGGCCGCGCCCGCCCGTCGCCGCGGCCGGTGGCGGGCGGCCCGGTTCCCGGGTGGTGCGGTCCGTCGGAGGCGGGGCCGTCCGGTCCGTTCGCTCTGCCCTTGCAGGAGCGGCCCCCGTGG